>NZ_JBEXJK010000437.1:0-6708 GCF_040609095.1 Kitasatospora sp. NPDC004799 | reverse complement strand
GCCTCGCGGACCGCCTCCAGGTACTCCGGGCTCTGCCCGAACGGGAAGCCGCTCTTCTGCCGCCGCACCACCTCGGTGGGCAGCCACCACTCGGTGCGGGGCGGCATGCCGCGGTCCTGGGCGGCCAGCATCCGGGCGACGGTGCCGAGGTCCATCAGCAGGGCCCGTCGGCCGGCCACCGGCACGGCCTCGGCCACGCCGGTCACCTTGACCGGGACGACGACGCCGCTGAACGGCACCTGGACGGTGTCGCCGACGGAGGCTCCGACGGCCTTCAGGTAGTCGCGGGTGGCGACGGCGTCGGCGGTGGCCGGCAGGGCCGTCCCGATCGACCCGGCCGGGCTCAGCACGGCGCGCACCGAGTCGCCGATGCCTCCGGCGGGGCGGTAGCGGACGGTGAACAGGTTGTCGGCGGCGGCCGCTTCGGAGGCGAGGGCGGCCACCGGTGTGCTGTCCGTGCCGCTGCGGGACGGCGGGGGCTTCAGGCTCCAGGCGGCGCCGGACGGCACCGGGACGGCGGTCGACGGTCCGTCGGCGGTCTCCGAGACGGCCAGGTTCCGCACGGCGACCTCGCCGCCGCTGCGGTCGCCGAAGCCGACGGTCGCGCCGACCACGGTCAGCGGGGCGGCGACCGAGCCCACCGGGGCGTCGACCAGCGCGCCGAGCCGGATCGAGGCGCGGACCTGGCCGGTCAGCGGGAGTTCGCCGAACGCGACCTTGTGGACCAGGCCGAACCGGTCGCGCAGCAGCAGCCGGACCTCGGGGTGGACGGGGCTGCGCCACCGGGGCACCTGCTCGTCCTGGACCAGCGAGACGTCGGCGTCGATCCGCAGCGGGCGGCCCGGCAGCGGGATGCCGGGCGTGGCGGGTGCGGCGAGCGGGCCGAAGACCTCCGCCCCGGTGCGGCCGCCGATCAGGTCGGAGCGGACCGGGACGTGCTCGGCGAAGGCGGTGGCGTCCACGGCCAGCAGCTGGGCGGCGCCGCCCGGCAGCGGCTGCTCGTCGCGCACCACCGGGACCAGCCGGTCGCCGCCGGGCAGGCTGCCGTAGCGGCCGCCCTGGCCCATCGGGGAGTTGTGCGAGCCGGAGATCCGCAGGCCACCGGCGGTGGCGAAGACGGCCTGGTCGCGCTGCGAGGCGGTCCAGGTGGCGTGCTGGCCGAGCGCCAGGACGCCGGTGGCCACGGCCATGACGAGCAGCAGGACGGGACCGGTGCCCCGGCCGGGCCGACGGGCCAGCTGCCAGCCGACCATGGCGGGGCCGAGGCCGCGGCCCCGGGCCGCCGCGCGGGCGCCGAGCCGGGCGACGAGCGGCAGCAGCCGCAGCACCACCAGGGTGCCGGCGCACAGGGCGAGGGTCGGGGTGGCGACCAGCAGCAGGTCCACGTCGAGCCGCCCGCCGGCGTCGGGGGACAGCCCGCCGCCGTACTGGTCGAGCTGCTGGTAGGCGAGCGCGGCCAGCGCGAGCACGGCGAGGTCGCCGCCGTTGCGGGCGATGCCGGAGACGACGGCCTGGCGGCGGCCGGCCCGGCGGCGCAGGGCGGCGCCGACACCGCGCACCACGCTGGGCACGGTGGCCAGCAGGATGCAGGCGAACGCGCAGACCACGGCCACCGGCCAGAGCGACCAGCTGACGCCGGTGTCCAGGGCGACCCGGTGGGAGCTGCCGAGGCCGGCCAGAGCGCGGACCAGGAAGGGGGTCAGCAGCGGTGCGAACACCGCGGCGGGCAGGGCCAGCAGCAGCGACTCCAGGGCGGTGAAGGAGCCGAGCCGGACGGCCGAGGCGCCGCGCGCGGCGAGCATCTCGTTCTCGGACTCCTGCCGCGCGGCGATCAGGTGGACGACCAGCAGCAGGGCCGCCGCGGCGAGCACCGCCAGTTGGAGGGCGCCGATCAGCAGGGTGGACCGGGCGACCACCATGCTGTCGGACAACTCGCTCATGATGTCCGGCAGTTCGGTCTTCGCGCCGAGCGAGGCGGTGCTCCGCAGCTCGTTGGAGAGGCGCTGGGCGCGGTCGCCGACGGCCTGCGCGCCGGCCCGGTCGGTGCCGGAGAAGTCGGCGTCCAGCGACCAGCCGCGGCCGCCCTGGACCAGGCCGGCCGTGGTGAAGGCGCTCTGGTCGACCATCATCGGGCCGTAGGTGGTGAAGCCGCCCACCTCGATCTCGTGGCCGCCGACCGGGTCGATCCGCCAGTACGGGGCGCTCGGGTCGGTGGCCCGGTAGACGCCGGTGATCCGGACGGTCAGCGGCGTGCTGTCGCTGCGGTCGACCAGCCGGACCTCGGCGGGCAGCGCCTGCTCGGTCAGGGCGAGCCGGCGCAGCAGGCTCTGCGGGACGGCGACGTCCGGGGCGGCGGACCGGACCGGCCCGGTGGCGGCGCCCGGCCAGGCGCCGGCCAGCAGTTGGACCCGGCCGCGGTCGAGGTCGGCGAGGATCGTCAGGTCGGTCGGGCCGGGGGCCTGGCCGGCCGGGTTCTGCCCCGCGGGAGCGCTGCCGTTCGCCGCGCCGTCGGCGCCGGGCAGGCTGTACGAGCGGCTGCGCGCCATGCTGTCGGTGCGCACGGGCAGGTCCCCGAAGAGCTTCTGCCGGTAGGAGGCGAGTGCCTCCTCGTCCTTCGTCCGCTGGTCGAGCCCGTGCTCGCCGGTCACCGCCACCGTGGTCCGGGCGTGACCGGGCCCTTGGAGCGCCTGCCGCAGGCCGGCCTCGCCGACGCTGCTGTTGAAGGCCACCAAGGCGGTCAGCACGGACGTGGTGATCAGCACTGCGAGCAGGACGGCGGCAGCCAGCGGCAGTCGCCCGCGCAGTCGGCGCACGACGAAGCCGAGCATCAAGTTCCTCCCCCGGATTCACATCCCCGGTTGCATCCGCGGGCCCCGCTCATCGATCCGATCCGAGTACAAATCGACCACAGATGGACACATTGCGAGCACGTCGGCGCATTGACCACCGGCAATCGGTCGCCGGATAGCGGACGATGCTGTCAGATTCGATCCAGGAACGGAAGGGACTTGCGCGAATGAAGTAAGCGGTGAGCAAATTCCTTTCCTTGGTAGCATCCCGGCCGGGGACAGCCCCAATTGAACGGCATGCACACTTCACAACTCCGGCTTCAGCACGCGTTTTTGGACCGGGACGCCGTCTTCACGGATTCCCGTCCGGGAACGTGAACCACCGGAGCAGTCATATCCGTAGAACCGGACGGGACCCGGATGGAACCGGGCCGCCACGCCCACAGGGGGACGCCGCATGACGCAGCACCAGGCCGCCACCGCCGACACCGCCACCCGTCCCATGGTGGCCGTGACCGACCTCCGCCGGAGCTTCGGCACCGGCGAGCGGGCCGTGCACGCCCTGCGCGGCGTCTCGTTCACCGTCGGCCGCGGCGAACTCGCCGCGCTCAAGGGCCGGTCCGGCTCCGGCAAGACCACCCTGCTCAACCTGGTCGGCGGCCTGGACATGCCGACCGGCGGCAGCATCGCCCTGGACGGCATCGACCTCGCCGGGCTGGACGAGGACGGCCGGCTCGCCCTGCGGCGGGAGCGGATCGGCTTCGTCTTCCAGTCCTTCGGGCTGATCCCGATGCTCACCGCCGCCGAGAACGTCGGCGTGCCGATGCGGCTGCGCAAGGCCCCGGCCGCCGAGCGCGAGGAGCGCGCCCACACCCTGCTCGCCCTGGTCGGCCTGGCCGACCACGCCAACCAGCGCCCCGGCGAACTCTCCGGCGGGCAGCAGCAGCGCGTCGCCATCGCCCGCGCGCTGGCCAACGAGCCCAGCCTGATCATCGCCGACGAGCCCACCGGCCAGCTGGACTCGGAGACCGGCCGCTCGATCATGGAGCTGCTGCGCGCGGTGGTGCGCAGCGAGGGCGTCACGGTGCTGGTCGCCACCCACGACCCGACGCTGATGGGGCTCGCCGACCGGGTGATCGAGGTCCGGGACGGACGGATCGTCGAGGAGGAGGCGGAGCGCGCCGCCTAGCGGACGGCCCTCGAGGGGTCCGTATCGCGCCGATCGGTCATTGTCGGAATACCCGGCACGACGCCGAGCACCTTGGGAAACGGCCGATATCGCCCCGGGACGGATTCTCCGGTGGCGCATCGGTGGGATGACCGATGTGCGGGCGGGAGGGGCTCGGCCATAGTCCTCGCAGGAGCGTCCGCGGGTGGCCGCGGTGCGCCCGGTTCCTGAAAGGACGTTCTGTGGACACGCACGCGGATCTGGTGTTTCTCGACGGCCAGGTGGTCACGGTCGACGCGGACTTCTCCGTCGCCTCGGCCCTGGCGGTGACCGGCGGGGTCATCAGCGCCGTCGGCCGGCGGGAGGACGTAGCGCCGCTCATCGGGCCCCGCACCCGGGTGGTCGACCTGCGCGGGGCGACCCTGCTCCCCGGCATCAACGACTCCCACCTGCACGGTTGCGCGTACGGCACGGCGACCCCGCCGCTCTCGCTCGACCTCGGGCACCCCGCGGTGTCCTCGCTCGGGGACGTGGCCGAGGCGGTGCGGGAGGCCGTCGGGCGGGTCCCGGCCGGGCAGTGGGTCACCGGGCACGGCTGGGACACCGGGTACCTCGACGAGTGCGTCCGGGACGCCTCGCGGCACCCCTCACGGCACGACCTGGACGCCGTCAGCCCGGACCACCCCGTCGTGCTGTACTCCTTCTCCGGACACGCCACCTGGGTCAACTCCAGGGCCCTGGAGCTGATCGGGGTCGACCGGAGCACCGTCGCCCCGCCCGGCGGCGCCATCGTGGTGGACGGGGCCGGGGAGCCCACCGGGCTGCTCCACGAGGGGGCCCAGGCCCTCGTCCAGAACGCCCTGCCGCCGCTCAGCCGCCAGGAGCGGACCGACGCGATCAGGGCGACCCTCGCCGCCCTCGCCCGGCTCGGCGTGACCAGCTACACCGAGCCCGGGCTCGGCCCCGGCGGCGAGGGCATCATGCGGGGCGCGCTCGGCGCGGAGACCCTCGACGTCTACCGCCGGCTGCTGGCCGACGGCGAACTGACCGCCCGGGTCGGCGTCCTGCTGCTGCCCACCGGAATGACCTCCACCACCGAGGAGTTCGCCCGCGCCCTCGCGGCCCTCGACGGCGTCGGCGACACGGATCCGCGCCGCCTGGCCGTCCACGGCGTCAAGGTCTTCGCCGACGGCATCGTCCCCAACCGGACCTCCTGGATGCACGAGCCGTACGTCGGCGGCGGCTGCGGCGCCCTGTGCGTCGAAGGCGACACCGACGCCGAACGGACCGCCGCGATCGGGGAGATGATCCGGCTCGCCCACGCCGCCGGGCACCAGCTCGGCGTGCACGTCACCGGTGACCGGGCCGTCGACACCGTCGCGGACGCCTTCGCCGCGGCCGTGGCCGAGCACCCGCGGCCCGACGCCCGCCACTACGTCATCCACGGCGACTTCCTCACCGCGCACGGCATGGAGGTGCTGGCCGGGCTCGGCTTCGGCGTCAACATGAACCCCACCATCAAGTGGACCGTCGCCGACCTGGAGGAGGAACTCGTCGGCGCCGAACGGGCCGCGTACGCGTGGCCCTACCGCGACGCCATCGACGCCGGCGTGCGGGTCGCGAGCGGGTCCGACGCGCCGGTCACCCACCCGGACTGGCGTCAGGGCGTCGCCACCATGATGCTGCGCGAGTCCAAGGCCGCCGGCCGGGTCAGCGGCCCCGAGCAGTGCATCGGGCTGGCCGAGGCGCTGCGCACCTACACGATCGACGCGGCCTGGCAGGACTTCGCCGACGACTGGAAGGGCTCCCTGGAGCCGGGCAAGGCCGCCGACCTGTGCGTGCTCGACGGGGACCTGCTCGCCGCCGACCCCCGCGACATCCCGTCGATGCCCGTCCTCCTCACCGTCATGGACGGGCGGATCGTGTACGACGCGCTGCGCGATTGACGTACCCCGGGCACATGATCATCCTTGGATGATGGCAGCGGAGCGAAGCGGGGCGGACCGCGACGGGACGGACATCCTGGACGCGGCCGTCCGGGTCCGCGCGGCCGCCAGGAGCGCCGCCGCCGGCACCGCCGGCCCCGACGCGGTCCTGGCGGCGCTGTCGGAGGTACTGGAGTACGACCACGCCTCGCTGGCCCGGTGGGATCCGCTGCGCGGGCGCCACACCACCCTGGCCGGGAGCTACCCGGCCGAGGCCACCGCGTACATCGAGACCCGCCTGCACCAGGACCCGGTGTTCCCCGTGCTCCGCGGCTCGGCGCAGGGCGGCCTGTGGCTCGGCGACGTCCCGGGGCGGCTCCTGGCGGCCTCCCCGGGCTTCCGCGAGGTGCTGCGCCCCCTCGGCATCGCGGACGGCGTGGCCCAGTGCCTGTTCGCCGACGACGGCCGGTACGTCGGGGTGCTGAACGTGAGCACCCGTCGGCCGCGGCGCACGCCCGATCCCGCGCGCGCCGTGGTCACCCTGCTCAGCGAGGCGCTCGCGGCGGCCGTCGCACCCCGCCCGGGCCCGCGGCCCGAGGAGCCCGCCGCCGGGCCGGCGCCGGCCGGGGACCGGCCCGGCGGACTCTCGCCCCGGGAGCTGCAGGTCCTGGCCGAACTGACCGCCGGCCGCACCAACCGGGAGATCGCCGAACGGCTGTACGTCACGCCGCGCACCGTCGGGACCCACGTCGAGCACATCCTCGCCAAGCTCGGGCTGCCCAACCGCGCGGCCGCCGCCGCCCGGGCCGCGGCCTGGGGCATCGGC
>NZ_JBEXJK010000436.1:0-6722 GCF_040609095.1 Kitasatospora sp. NPDC004799 | reverse complement strand
AAGGAACGGACGCTTCCTTCGGACTGCCTTCCAGCAGGCCCTCCGGGCTTCGTTCTTTCGTGTTTCCAGCTTATCAGATGTTTTCCGCTCCGTTTCCGGGGCTTCGTTCATCTAACTCGCCGGTGTCTTCCGGGGTTTGACGCCCCGTCCGACGTTCCAAACTCTAGCCGATCCCCGCTCCGAAAAGCGAATCCGACCGCAACCCGATAAAACGCGCACGCCGAATAAGCACCAGGCCGCGACGCGAAAAAGACGAAGCGACCCGGCCCGAACCGGGAAGTGGTGTTTCAGAGGATTGGCCGCCCCGGGACCGTCCGCGCTGACGCGTGTCCGGTGCTCCCTGTCGAGCGACTAGAGAACACTACTCCTCCTGCGCGCCGAAACCAAACGCCCCCGTGCCGGACGCCGATCAACGCCGGCGTTCATCGTTTGTCTACCGCCCGCCGCCAAGATCGGTCCCGCACGGCGCCCCGAGGACCTCGGAGCGCGAACGGACGAGAGACACGAGGTACACGGGGACATGAAGGCGACGAAGGCACTCAAGCGCACGGCCGTCGTAGCGGCGACCGCCGCCCTGGCGCTGGCCGGGACGATGCTGGGGGCAGGCACCGCCCAGGCCGCGTACGACCCGGGCACCCACGCCATCTGGGACGACGAACCGCTCTACCAGGGGTGGCACGTCGACTCGCCCACCACCCGTCTGATCATGCAGACCGACGGCAACCTCGTCATCTACACCAACTACAACTACCCCGGCCTGACGAAGGCCATCTGGGCCATGAACACCTACGGCTGCGGCTACAAGGCCGTCATGCAGAGCGACGGCAACCTCGTCGTCTACGCCGCCGACGGCCGCGTCTGCAACGCCGCCCCGCTGGCCTGGGGACACCCGCACGCCAAGCTGGTCGTCGGCGAGTACCGGGTCGACTTCTACTGGGGCAGCGACCGGGTCCCGCACTCCAACGACCCCCAGTCCGTGACCCTGGCGTCCGACCTGTACGCCCCGCGGCCGCAGCCGTAGGTCCCCGCTACCAGGCCTGAGCGCCGGCCCGCCCACGCGGTCCGGCGCTCAGCCGCGTTCGGCCAGCCACCGGACCAGGTCGGGCACCGACCACTGCGGCCGGGCCGCGAGCCGCTCCGCCGCCGTCCGCAGCAGGACCGGCAGGTGGCCGCAGACCTCCGCCAGCTCGATCACCGCGTCCCGCTCCTGCCGGACCCGGTCCGGGCCGACGATCCGGGCCAGCAGCTCGAAGGCGTCGTGCGGCTCCAGCGGTCCCACCGCCAGCCGTACGGCGTCGCCGGGCAGCGCGCCCGGCTCCGCCCCCGCCACCACCGCGGCGCAGCCGGGCACCGCCGGCAGCAGCGGCCCCGGCTCGGCCACCCCGTCGAGCAGCACCAGCACCCGCCGCCCGGTGAGCGCGGCGCGGTAGCGCGCGGACAGCTCGTCGAGGCCGGCCGAGGCGTCGGCCCGCTCCCCCAGCGCCCGCAGGAAGCCGGCCAGCACCGCGCCGGAGCGCTCCTCGCTCACGCGTGCGGACCCGACGTCCCCCGAGCCACCCCCACCCGCGTACAGCTGCCCGTCCGGGAAGGCGTCCCGGACGGCGTGCGCCACGTGCACCGCCAGCGCCGACGTCCCGCTGCCCGCCGGGCCCGACAGCCCCAGCACCGGCGCACCGCCCGCCCGCAGCACCCGCTCCGCCTCCCGCAGCTGCGCCGCCCGCCCGACCAGGTCCGGGATGTCCGGCGGCAGCTGGCCGGGCCTCGGCAGCCGCCGCAGCAGCACAGGGGCGTCCCCGCGCCGGATCTGCCCGGCCAGCTCGACCAGTGCCGGGGCCGGTTCGAGCCCGAGCTCCCCGTCCAGCCGGTCGCGCAGCGCCTCGTACGCCGCCAGCGCCTGCGCGGTGCGGCCGCAGCGGTGCAGCGCCAGCAGGTGCAGCCGGTGCACCTCCTCGTCCTGTGGGTGCGCGGCCGCCAGCCCGGCCAGCTGCTCCAGGGCCTCGGCGTGCCGGCCGAGCGCCAGGTCCAGGCCGAGCAGGGCCTTCAGCGCCGCGAACCGTCCGCTCGCCAGCCGCTCCCGGACCCGCTCGGCGAACGCCCCGGGCACGCCGTCCAGCGCGCGCCGCCCCTCCCAGGCCCCCAGCGCCCGCACCAGTACCTCGTGCGCCCGCAGCGGATCCCGGTGACGCAGCGCGACGGCCTCCGCCACCCCGGCCTCGTAGCGGAAGAGGTCCACCGCCGTACGCGGCACCTCCAGCCGGTAGCCGCCCGCCGCACCGACCAGCAGCCCGGGCGTGTCCAGGGCGCGCCGCAGCCGGTGGACGTGGGTGCCGATCTGCCCGACCGGGTCCTTCGGCCAGCGGGTGTCGTCCCCTCCCCACAGGTCCTCGACCAGCCGGTCCGTCGCCACCAGCTGCCCCGGCGGGATCAGCAGCGCCGCGAGCACGGCCCGCTGCTGCGGTCGGCCGAGGTCGAGCTCGCGGCCGTCGCACCGGGCTCGCAGCGGTCCCAGCAGGCTGAAAACGAGCCCCACAGCCCACCCCTCGAAAGGCTCTGTCCATGCACAATCAGTGACAGAGCATAAGTCGCCGGGACACGGGGGGCACCGCTGTCCGGACGGAAGTGGCGCGATCCCGGCGCAGGACGACATTCGGGGACAGAACATGGCTGATATGGGGGGCTCCGGGCTGCGGTTCGGGCTGCTGGGACCGCTGCGGGCCTGGTACGGGGAACAGGAGCTGGAGCTGGGCAGGCCGCAGCAGCGGGCCGTGCTCGCGGCGCTGCTGACCGCTGGAGGGCGCACGGTGGCGGTGCCGGTGCTGGTCGAGGGGGTGTGGGGCGGGGCCGCGCCGGCCGACCCGCGCAAGGCCGTCCAGCTCGCCGTCTCCCGGCTGCGCACCGCGTTCCGGCCGTACGCCGGGGACGACCCGCAGCGGATGCCGCTGGTCCGGGTCGGCGACGGGTACGCGCTCCGGCTGCCCGGTGCCGAGGTGGACACGACCGCCTGGGAGGCCCTGCTGCGCGAGGCCGGACGGCTGCGCGAGGCCGGGGCGCCACCCGGAGAGGTCCGGGAGGTGCTGCGGCGCGCCCAGCGGCTCTGGGTCGGCGAACCGCTGGCCGGACTGCCCGGGCCGCACGCCGAGGCCGTCCGCGCCGAGCTCACCGAACAGCGGATCTCGGCCAAGGAGGCGGAACTGGAGCTGGACACCGACCTCGGCGACCGCACCGACCTCACCGCGGCCGCCGCCGCCCTCGCCCTGGAGCGCCCGGGCCGGCCCCGGCTCACCGCCGTCCTGATGCGCGCCCTCTACCAGGCGGGGCGCAAGGCCGAGGCGCTCGCCGTGTACGACGACGCCCGCGCCTCGCTCCCGCCGGGCGAGGACGGCCCGGCCGCCCTGCACCTGCGCATCCTGCGCGACGACGCCTCGCTGCTGCCCGCCGGCGCCACCGCCGGCCCGGTCGAACCCGCCGCCACCGACGGCTGGCAGGCCCCCGACCAACTCCCCCTGGGCCTACCCGACTTCACCGGCCGAACCGAGGAGGCCGAGTCCCTCACCGACCGCCTCCGCACCGCCGGCGGACGGGCCGTAGTGGTCTCCGCCCTGGACGGCATGGGCGGCGTCGGCAAGACCACCCTCGCCGTGCACGTGGCCCGCCGGGTCCGCGACCGCTTCCCCGACGGACAGCTCTTCGCCGACCTGCGCGGCGCCGACCGCACCCCGCCCGAGCCCGGCACGGTGCTCGCGGGCTTCCTGCGCGACCTCGGCGTCGACCCGGGCGAGATCCCGCCGGACACCGGCGAACGCAGCGCGCTCTACCGCTCGGCCCTGGCCGGACGGCGCGTCCTGGTCGTCCTCGACAACGCGGCCGGCCCCGGCCACGTCGAACCGCTGCTGCCCGGCTCACCCGGCTGCGCCGTCCTGATCACCAGCCGCCACCGGCTGACCGGCCTCGCCGGGGCCCACCAGCTGCGCCTAGACACCCTGCCGCCCGAGCAGGCCCTGGAACTGCTCACCCGGATCGTCGGCGCCGACCGCGTCGCCGCCGAGCCCGGGGCCGCCGAGGAGGTCGTCCGGGCCTGCGGGCTGCTGCCGCTCGCCGTCCGCATCGTCGCCTCCCGGCTCGCCGCCGACCCGGCGCTCACCCTGGCCGCCCTCGCCGAAGGGCTCCGCCACGAGCACCGGCTGGCCGAACTCAGCGACGGCGAGCGGACCGTGGAGGCCAGCTTCGCGCTCTCCTACCGCCGCCTCGACGCCGAACTCGCCCGCGCCTTCCGGCTGCTCGCCCTGCCCGACGCCCCCGACGTCCCGCTGCCCTGCGCCGCCGCCCTGCTCGACCGCACCGAGGCCGAGACCGGCGACCTGCTCGAAGCCCTCGTCGACCTCAACCTCCTGCACTCCCCCGGCTTCGGCCGGTACGGCTTCCACGACCTCGTCCGCGCCTACGCCCGCGCCCGGCTCGACGCCGAGGACGGCGCCGCCGGACGCACCGCCGCCACCGACCGGCTGCTCGACTTCTGCCTCGCCACCGCCCGCAACGCCGACCTCGCCGCCCGCAAGGCCGATCCAACCGAACTCAGCCTGCTCGACGCATCCGTGGCCCACCCCGGCCGCCCGGTCGCTGACGGGGCCGAGGCGGTGCGGTGGATGCGCGAACAGGCCGAGGTGCACGCCGCCGCCATCGCCCTGAGCTGCGCCGAGCCGGCCCTGCCGCTCGACCGCGCGGCCGAACTCGCCGACCGGATGGGCTCGGTGCTCGCCGAACGCACCCGGACCACTGTCATCGCCGACCTCGCCGAACGCCTCGCCGGTGAGGCCGAGGCGCGCGGCGAGCACGGCCCGCTCGCCCTCGCCTGCTACCTGCGCGGGGCCATGCTCTGGCACGTCAACCGCTACGCCGAGTCGGAGCGGGAGATCCGCCGGGCCGTCGAGCTCTGCACCTCACCCGCCACCGAACGCGTTCTCGCCAAGTCCCTGCTCACCCTCGGCGGCAACGCCCGCGTCCACGGCCGCTACGCCGAGGCCGCCGAACACGCCGGGCGGGCCGCCGAGCTGTTCCGCCGGCTCGGCGCCGAACGCTCCGAGGGCAGCGCACTCGGCGAGTTCGCCTTCAGCGCCGCCCAGACCGGCCGGCTCGACGAGGCCCGGGCGGCCGCCGAGCGCGGTGCCCACCTGATGAGCGGCTCCGGCCCGGTCTCCGCCGCGACCGGCCGCTACTACCTCGCCCGGGTGCTGCGGCTGTGCGGCGACCCGGAGGCGGCGCTCGCCCACGCC
Organism: Kitasatospora sp. NPDC004799; assembly: GCF_040609095.1. Taxonomy (NCBI): domain Bacteria; kingdom Bacillati; phylum Actinomycetota; class Actinomycetes; order Kitasatosporales; family Streptomycetaceae; genus Kitasatospora; species Kitasatospora sp. NPDC004799. The sequence goes on along the minus strand of NZ_JBEXJK010000436.1, from coordinate 1,452 downwards.
GTCGGCGCCCGCGAGGAGTTCGCCGCCCTCCAGGTCACCGTCTTCGCCGCCGCCTCCGGGGACCTCGCCGCCCGGATCCACGCCGAGGCCGGCCGCTGGCTGCTCGCCGTCGACGCCGCCGAGGCCGTCCTCCCGCTCGCCCGCCGCACCAGCGCCGCCCTGGAGGCCGCCCTGCTGCGCACCCTCGGCACCGCGCTCACCGGCCTGGGCCGCCCGCGCCAGGCCCGGGCCTGTCTGACGGACTCGCTGGAGCTGTACGAGCGGCTGGGGCTCCAGGAGGAATCGGCGCAGGTCAGGGCGCTGCTGGCGCAGTAGACGGCCGGTAGACGAGCGGTCAACGGCGGGCCCGGGCTACGCGCGTTGACCACCCGTCTACCGCCGTGCAGGAACGTCTCTCCCGTCAGGCCCCGGGCCGCAGCGACTGCGGCCCGGGGCGACACCACCGACGAGAGGCGCAACCATGCCCACGCTCCCGCAGCACGGTCAGAACTGGACGCTCAAGTCCGCCAACGGAACCGTCGCGGACCTCCGCTCCAGCCAGACCGCCGCCGGCACCGCCATCCAGTCCTGGAGCTCCAACGGCACCACCGCCCAGGGCTGGACCTTCTGGGCCAAGGAGAACGGCAGCTTCCTGCTGGAGACCCTGATCACCACCGGCCGGCACGTCGGCGGCCAGGCCATGGTGATGGACTACAACTACTCCACCGGCCAGACCTGGCTGTTCAACGAGCACAACCAGCCCAACCAGCACTGGTGCTTCGAGCCCCTCGACAACGACTGGGTGCGCATCCGCACCACCCGCACCAACGAGGGCATGCTCTTCCTCACCGCGGCCGCCCCCGGCTCGCCCCTCACCCTGGCCCGGCAGGACGACGCCAACCCGGCGCAGCGCTGGCAGCTCGTCCCGGCCGGCGGGGTCAGCGGCGGCGGCCAGCAGCCCCAGCCGCAGCCGCAACCGCAGCCCCAGCCCGGCGGCGGCGGTGACTTCCGCAACGAGATGCTGAACTCCGTCAACGCCGAGCGCGGCCGGGTCGGCGCCCCGCCGGTGCGCCTGGACGACCGCCTCAGCGCGGCCGCCCAGCGCCACGCCAACGACATGGCCGCGCACGACCTCACCCAGCACAACGGCACCGACGGCAGCTCCCCCTGGGACCGCATCAGGGACGCCGGCTTCGTCTCGCGCTCCTCCGCCGAGAACGTCACCCCGAGCAACAGCGTGCCGGAGGCGATGCAGATGTGGATGAACAGCCCCGGCCACCGGGTGAACATCCTCAACGCCGACTACACCCACATCGGCATCGGCTACGCGCCCCGCCAGCGCGGCAACTGGGGCCGCTACGTCCAGACCTTCGGCAAGGCCTGAGAGAGTGTTGGGTAATCGGGTGACTACTGGTGCTTGAGGTCGTCGGCGAGGCGGCGGGCTGCTTCGGTCTCGATGGGGCCGCGTGGTTC
>NZ_JBEXJK010000435.1:0-6747 GCF_040609095.1 Kitasatospora sp. NPDC004799 | reverse complement strand
GGGCCGGGGACGCCCACCACGTCTGCCGCCCGGAACCGGAGGGCGCCGGGGTGGCCCGGGCGATCGGGGCCGCGCTCGCCCGCGCGGGCGTCGCGGCGGCCGAGGTCGGCTACGTCAACGCCAACGGCACCGGCTCCACCCTCGCCGACCTGGCCGAGGCCCGCGCCCTGCGGCGGGTGTTCGGCCCGCACACCGACCGCCTGCCGGTCAGCTCCAGCAAGTCCGTGCACGGGCACGCCCTGGAGGCCTCCGCGCTGCTCGAACTCGTCGTCACCATCGGCACGTTGGACACCGGCCTGCTTCCGGTCAACGCCGGCTGGCTCGGCCCGGACCCGGACCTCGCGCTGGACCTCGTCCTGGACGGCCCGCGCGCCGCCCGCCCCGCGTACGCCCTCAGCCTCAACTCCGCCTTCGGCGGCGCCAACACCGCGCTGCTGCTGGCCCCGGGATGACAGCCACCGCCATGACCACCCCTGCCGACCACACCCACGGACTGCGGATCCTCGCCGAGGCCCGCCGCCCCGCACCCGGCCTGGACGGGCCGCCGCCGGCGCTGCCCGGCTTCGCCGCCTCCGGCTTCAACCCGCTGGTCGCCGACACCGCCGAGCGCTGTCTGCGCGCCCACCACGGCGAGCCGCCCGCCCCCGGACGGACCGCCCTGCTGCTCGCCAGCGCGAGCGGCGACCTCGACACCGCGCGGGCCATCGAGCGCAGCGCCGAACCCGGACAGCGGACCGGCCCGCTGCTGTTCTTCCAGTCCAACCCCAACGCCGTCCTCGGGCACATCTCCGCGCGCTGGGGCCTGACCGGCCCCGTCGTGGCGGTCTGCCCGGCCGAGGCCGACCCCGGCCGCGTCCCGGCCGAGGCGTACGAGCTCGCCGCCCTGCTCCTCGAGGACGGGGACGCCGAGCTGGTGCTGGCCGTGGCCGTCGAGCAGGCGCCCGACGGGGACCGGGCGGCGGCCGTCCTGCTCGCGGCTCCGGCCGCGGAGGGGCGACCGGACTGAACCCGCCGGCCACCGCCGCCCGTACTCACCCATGAGGCCCGGCGCCTGACGCAGCCGCACCCGGCACACCAGCGCCCCTCCCGGGCCCCGCCCCGCTCCCGACGCCCGTCACCCGAGCGCCCAAGCACCCATGCGGCCGACCGCACCCCTGCCGTGCGACCGACCGCCCCCGCCGCCCGCGCGGCGCCCCGCCACCCGACCAGCCGCCCGGGCCGTCCACCGGCCCCGAGGGAGGGATCCACCCCCGTGACCATCCGCAGCCTCCGCACCCAGCTCGCGGACGACCCCGACGTGGGCGCCGGCAACGTCCTGACCGCCCGGATCGCCCTCGGGCTCGACCTGGACCTGCCGCTGCTCACCTTCGACACCCCGGTGGACGACCACCCCGCCTGGCACCCGTTCACCCTGCGCGAGCTGGACCGCGCCGTCCGGGCCCGCGCCGCCGCGCTGCACGGCCTGGGCATCACCCGGCGCGACCCGGTGGTGGTGTACGCGAGCGACGCCGCCGACCACGTGCTCGCCTTCCTCGCCCTGGCCCGGCTCGGCGCCGTCCCCGCGCTGCTCAACCCCAACCTGGACGGCGAGCGCGCCGCCCGCTACATCGCCCGGCTCGGCGCGGCCGGCGTCCTCGCCGACCCGGCCCACCGGGCCGCGCTGGCCGGCCACGAGACCGGCGCGCCGCTGCTGCCCGAGATCGCCGCCCTCGGCGCCGGCGACCCGGACGCCGTCCCGGAGCCGTACCGGCACTGGTCCGGCGACCCGGTGGCGATCACCCACTCCTCCGGCACCACCGGGATGCCCAAGGCCGTCGTCCACTCGCACGCGAGCCTGTACGCGGCGATCCGCCACCGGCTGCGGCTGCCCCGCCCGCAGGGCCAGGACCGGATGCTCAGCGCGCTGCCCGCCCCGCACGCCGCCACCCTGATCGCGGTCAACCTCGCGCTCAGCTCGCACACCGAACTCGCCGTGCTCTCCGGGCAGTCCGGCGACGGCGTGCTGGAGGCCGTCGAACGGTGGCGGCCGACCGGGGTGATCGGCTTCGCCGCCACCTGGGCCGACCTCGCCCGGCACGACCTCGCCGCCCGTGACCTGACCTCCGTCGCGCTCTGGTGGAACACCGGCGACTGCGCCCACGAGGTGCACATCCGCCGCCTGATCGCCACCGGCAGCCGGGAGACCGTCACCCGGGCCGGGCGCACCCGGGTACCCGGCTCGCTGTTCGTCGACGGCCTCGGCTCCACCGAGATGGGCCACTCGCACTTCTTCATCACCCACGGCCCCGGCACCGAGCGCTACGGCCGCTGCGTCGGCCGCCCGCACGCCTTCGTCGACTGCGAGGTGGTCGGCCCGGACGGCGAGCCGCTGGGGCCCGGCGAGGTCGGCGAACTCGCCACCGCCTCACCCACCCTGGCGCTCGGCTACTGGAACGACTCGGCCACCACCTTCCGCACCCGGCTGCGCGGCCGCTTCCTCACCGGGGACCTGATGTACCGGGACGAGGAGGGCTACTACTACCACGTGGACCGGGCCGTCGACTCGGTCGAACTCGGCGGCGGCAAGCGGCTGTTCACCGCGATGTCGGAGGAGCGGGTGCTGGCCGCCTGCCCGGACGCGGTGGACTGCACGGTGGTCGCGGTACGGGACGGCGAACGCGTGGTCACCGACGTGCTGCTGCTCCTCGCCGCGGACGCCGACCCGGCCGCGGACCGCACCGGGGCGGTCGTCGCCGCCCTGGACGCGGCGGCCGCCGCGACCGTCCGCCAGGTGCTGGTGGTCTCGCCCGAGGACATCCCGCTCGGCCCGACCGGCAAGGTCCGCAAGGTCCTGCTGCGGGAGCGCCACCTCGCGGCGGTGGGCGCGTGACCGGGGGAAGCGGACGCACCGGCCCGCGCCCCGGCGCCGTCGTCACCGGGATCGGCCTGGTCTCCCCGCTCGGCCGCAAGCCCGCCGAGGTGTTCGAGGCGCTCACCGCCGGCCGCTCCGGCCTGCGGGCCGTCCCCGAGGGCCACCCCGCGCACGGCTGGCTGCCCGCCGCCGGGATCGCCCCCGCCGTGGACGGCCGGGAGGTGCTGCCGCCCACCGAGACCCGCTGCGTGGACCGCTTCGTGCTGCTCGCCCTGGCCGCCGCCGACGACGCGCTCGCCGACGCCGGCCTGGCCGTCGGCCGGGACGCCGACCCGCACCGCACCGCCGTGGTGCTGGCCACCGGCGGCGGCGGGCTGGAGACCTTCGAGCAGCAGTCGCACCGCCGGCTGGAGCGCGGCCGCCCGGGCGTCAGCCCGTACCTGCTGCCCGGGATGCTCTCCAACATGGCCGCCGCCCGGATCGCCATCAAGCACGGCATCCGGGGCTACAGCTCCGCCGTGGTGACGGCCTGCGCGGCCGGCGCCCAGGCGATCGCCGAGGGGCTGCGGCTGATCCGGGCCGGCGACGCCGACGTGGTGGTGTGCGGCGGCACCGAGTCCTCGCTGCACCCGACCATCGCCGCCGCCTTCACCAACGCCCGTGCCCTGGCGCAGGGTTGGGACGACCCCGAGCAGGCCAGCCGGCCCTTCGACGCGCGCCGCAACGGCTTCGTGCTGGGCGAGGGCAGCGCCGTCCTGGTGCTGGAGCGGGCCGAGCACGCCGAGGCGCGCGGCGCCGCCGGGTACGCGGACGTCCTCGGCTGGGGCGCCTCCACCGACGCCCACCACCCGACCATGCCCCGCCCGGACGGCACCGGCGCGGCCGACGCGATGCGCGCCGCACTCGCCAACGCGGGCCTGGCGCCGGGCGACATCGACTACGTGAACGCCCACGGCACCGGGACCAGGCTGGGCGACGCGGCCGAGACCGCCGCGCTGCACGCCGTGTTCGGCGCGCGGCCGCCCGCGGTCAGCTCCACCAAGGGCGCCACCGGCCATCTCCTGGGCGCCGCAGGTGCGTTGGAGGCGGCGGTGACCGCCCTGGCGGTGGCCCGGGGGACGCTGCCGCCGACCCTCAACCTGACCGACCTCGACCCGGCCTGCGACCTGGACCACGTCCGCGGCGCCGCCCGGTCCGCGCCGGTGCGGGCCGCGCTGAGCAACGCCTTCGCCTTCGGCGGCCACAACCTCAGCCTGATCCTCGGCCCGGCCTCCACCCGCTCGGCCCGGTAGCCGCCGTCCGCTCGGCCCGGTCGTCACCGCCCGCTGCCGCCGCCCACCGCCGCCCACCGCCGCTCGCCATCGCGCGATGGCAGCGCGCGGCGGCAGCGCGCGGCGGCAGCGCGCCGATCCTCGTTCCACCGTCCCTCCTGAGGGAGATCCCGTTGTCCATCCAGACCATCGCCCACGTCGAGTTCCACTGCGCGGACGCCGACAAGACCGCGGCCGGCCTCCAGGCCGACTACGGCTTCACCGCCGACGCCCCGGCCACCGCGCCGGACGGCACCCGCACCATCGGGCTGCGCCAGGGCACCATCCGGCTGCGGCTGACCTCCGCCGCCGACCCGGAGCACCCGGTGGCCGGGTACGTCGCCCGGCACGGGGACGGCGTCGCCGTCCTGGCGCTCGGCTGCGCCGACCCGGCGGCCGCGCTGGAGCGGGCCGAGCGGCACGGCGCCCGGGTGCTCGACCGGGCCGGCGCCCTGATCGAGGGCTTCGGCGACACCGCGCTGCGCCTGGTCCCGCTGCCCGGCGCCGAGCCCGCCCCGGAGCCCCGGCTGCTGGACGACCTCGACCACGTCGCCGTCTGCCTGCCGGCCGGCACCCTCGCGGACGCCGTACGGTTCTGCGAGACCGCGCTGGGCTTCCGCACGGTCTTCGAGGAGTACCTCGAGGTCGGCGAGCAGGCGATGGACTCCACGGTGGTGCAGAGCGCCTCCGGCGGCGTCACGTTCACCCTGATCGAGCCCGACACCGCCCGCCGCCCCGGCCAGATCGACGAGTTCCTCGCCGCCCACGGCGGAGCCGGCGTCCAGCACCTCGCCTTCGGCACCCGCGACATCGCCGGCGCCGTCCGGACCGCCCGGGAGCGTGGCGTGGAGTTCCTGACCACCCCGGCCGCCTACTTCGACGCCCTGACCGACCGCCTCGGCGAGCCGGCCGTCCCGGTGGAAACCCTGCGCGACCTGCACGTCCTGGTCGACCGGGACCACGGCGGCCAGCTGTTCCAGATCTTCGCCCGCTCCACACACCCCCGGCGCACCTTTTTCCTCGAACTGATCGAACGGCAGGGAGCGGGTACCTTCGGCACCGCGAACATCAAGGCCCTCTACGAGGCCGTCGAACGGCACGGCCCCACCGGCGCCGACCGGCCCGCCGCCGTCCACGGACCCGCTGTCGTCGGCGGCCCCGCTGTCGTCGACCGCCCCACGGCCGTCGGGCGGCCCACCGCCGCCGACCGGCTCGCACCCGCACATCCGAAGGAGGCCCGCCCGATGGCCGCCGCCCCCGCATTCCGGCTCACCGAGGCCGAGCGCGCCCTGCTCCCCACCCCCGACGAGGTGGCGCACTACCGCGAGCACGGCTGGTACCTCTCCCGCAAGCTCCTCGGCGACGAGGAACTGGACACCCTCCAGGCCGCCACCGAGCTGTACTACGCCGGCCACCGCGACCGCGAGCTGCCCGTCCGGCCGCCCCGGCTGGCCTCCTGGCGGCCCGAGGACGGGCCGGTCCAGCGGCACAACGACTACGTGCACTACGAGAGCGACGCGATCGGCGCGATCCTGCGCAAGCCGCTGATCGGCGCGGTGGCCGCGCTGCTGGCCGGTGCCGAGGAGGTCCGGATCTTCCAGTCGACGCTCATCTACAAGCCCCCGGTGCCCGAGGAGCCCAGCAACCGGGTGCCGTGGCACTTCGACAAGCACTACTGGCAGACCTGCACCTCGGAGGAGATGCTCACCGCGTTCATCCCGTTCCACGACTGCCGCGAGGAGAACGGCACCATCACCATGGTCGACGGCAGCCACCGCTGGCGGGAGCTGCCCTCCGGCGAGGACTCCACCCGGCACTTCGCCGACCGCGACGGCTCCGAGCTGGAGGGCATCCTGGCCGCCAACGCCGCCCACAACGGCCGGCGGGTGCACAAGGTGCCGATGCTGATCCCGCGCGGCCACCTGTCCTTCCACCACTGCCTCACCTACCACGGCAGCGGCCCCAACCTGGCCTCCTACCCGCGCCGGGCGGTCTCGCTGCACCTCCAGGACGGCGCCAACGAGTACCGCCGGCACACCCGGCCGGACGGCGAGCCGGTGGTGTACAACCACGACGTGCTGGTGCGCCGCACGGACGACGGCCGGCCCGACTACGCCGACCCGCGGTTCTGCCCGACGGTCTGGCGGGGACGGCCGTGACCGCTCCCACGCACCCCGCGGCACCGGCCCCCGGCCCGGCCCCGCTGGACTCCCCCGCCGAGCGCTACCGGATGCTGCGGCTGATCCGCGGCTTCGAGGAGCTGGCGCTCGGCCTGGTGCGGTCCGGCGCGATCCCCGGCGGCATCCACCCGTACATCGGGCAGGAGGCCGTCGCGGTCGGCGTCTGCTCGGCGCTCGGCCCGGGCGACCGGCTCGCCAGCACCCACCGCGGCCACGGCCACGTGCTCGCCCGGGGCACCGCGCCGCACCGGCTGCTCGCCGAGCTGCTGGGGAGGGTCGGCGGGTCGAACGGCGGCCGGGGCGGCTCGATGCACGCCGCCGACCTCTCGCTGGGCATCCTCGGTGCCAACGGCATGGTCGGCGCCGGCGCCCCGATCGCGGTCGGCGCCGCCTGGGCGGCCCAAGC
>NZ_JBEXJK010000434.1:0-6748 GCF_040609095.1 Kitasatospora sp. NPDC004799 | reverse complement strand
GGCGGTTCGACCGCGGCCCCGTCGGGTGCGGCGCCCTCGGGCGCGGCGAGCGGCGGTGCGGCGGCCGGCGGCGGCGGAGCGGCCGGGGCCGGAGCCGGGGCCGGAGCCGTCCCGGCGGCCGCCACCAGCGTGAAGGTCGGCCAGAGCGCCACCGTGGACTTCGCCGACAAGACCGCCAAGGTCGCCACCAAGCTGGAGATCACCGTCACCGGCGTCGAGGTCGGTTCGATCCAGGACTTCACCGCCGCCAAGATCAGCATCGTCGGCCTGGAGGGCCGCACCCCGGTGTACGTCAGCTACACCATCAAGAACGCCGGGGACGCCAGCCTCTCCTTCACCGCCCCGGACTCGAAGTTCGTCGTCTTCGACACCGCCGGCAAGAAGGGGCTGAACGTCATGACCGCCGCCACCCCGCTGCCCAAGTGCACCGGCGCGAAGTTCCAGGGCGTCACCAAGGGCGCCGAGGCCAAGGGCTGCACCATCATCTCCATCCCCGGCAACACCCCGGCCGCGGTCGGCTACACCGACCTGGCCGACCCGCTGAAGCTCCAGGCCTCCTGGAGCAAGTGACGCCCCGTCGGCACCGGGAACGCGGAGCGGCCCCCGCCACCTCGACGGGTGGCGGGGGCCGTTCGGCTCGACGGACTACCGGACTCAGGCGTCCTCGTCGTCGCCCTCGACGGCGGCCGGGCGGCCGCTGGAGAGCGCCTCGAAGGCGAGGAACTCGGCCTCGGCCGCGTCCCGGCCCTTCTGCTTCTCGCGGCGGCGGTCGACCGCCGGGCGCGGGCTCTCGAAGCGGTGGTCCTCACCGCGGCGGCCGAGCATCTCGGCGCCGGCGGCCATGGTCGGCTCCCAGTCGAAGACGACGGCGTTGTCGTCCGGGCCGATGATGACGGTGTCGCCCTCCTGCGCCCCGACCTTCCAGAGCTTCTCCTCGACACCGAGGCGGGCCAGCCGGTCGGCGAGGTAGCCGACGGCCTCGTCGTTGGCGAAGTCGGTCTGGCGGACCCAGCGCTCCGGCTTGACGCCGCGGATGCGGTAGGCGCCGTCCTCCTCCTCGATGGTGAAGCCGGCGTCGTCCACGGCCTTGGGCCGCAGCACGATCCGGGTCGACTCCTCGGCCGGCTTGGCGGCGCGCGCCTCGGCGACGATCCCGGCCATCGCGAAGCTCAGCTCGCGCAGGCCCTTGCGGGAGGCGGCGGAGACCTCGAACACCCGGTAGCCGCGCTCCTCCAGCGAGGCGCGGGTCAGGTCGGCGATGTCCTGGCCGTCCGGGACGTCCACCTTGTTGAGCGCGACCAGGCGCGGACGGTCGTCCAGGCCGCCGTACTCGGCGAGCTCGGCCTCGATCGTCTCCAGGTCGGTCAGCGGGTCGCGGCCGGGCTCCAGGGTGGCGCAGTCCAGCACGTGCACCAGCACCGAACAGCGCTCGACGTGCCGCAGGAACTCCAGGCCCAGGCCGCGGCCCTGGCTGGCGCCGGGGATCAGGCCGGGGACGTCGGCGATGGTGTAGACGGTCTCGCCCGCGGTGACCACGCCGAGGTTGGGGATCAGGGTGGTGAACGGGTAGTCCGCGATCTTCGGCTTGGCGGCGGAGAGCACCGAGATCAGCGAGGACTTGCCCGCGCTCGGGTAGCCCACCAGGGCCACGTCGGCGACGGACTTGAGCTCCATGACGATGTCACGGGCCTCGCCGGGCTCGCCGAGCAGCGCGAAGCCGGGCGCCTTGCGGCGGGCCGAGGCCAGCGCGGCGTTGCCGAGGCCGCCGCGGCCGCCCTGGGCGGCGACGAAGCTGGTGCCGTGCCCGACCAGGTCGGCCAGCACCTCGCCCTTGCGGTCCAGCACCACGGTGCCGTCCGGCACCAGCAGGACGAGGTCCTCGCCGTCCGCGCCGGTGCGGTTGCCGCCGGCGCCCGGCTTGCCGTTGGTGGCCTTGCGCTTGGGCGAGTGGTGGTACTCGAGCAGGGTGGTGACCTGCGAGTCCACGGTGAGGATGACGCTGCCGCCCTCACCGCCGTTGCCGCCGTCCGGGCCGCCGAGCGGCTTGAACTTCTCGCGGTGCACGGAGGCGCAGCCGTGGCCCCCGTTACCCGCGGCGACGTGAAGTTCGACGCGGTCCACGAAGGTGGTCATGGGTGTGCCTCCAGTGCGCGAGAGTCTGCTTGCTACCTGCGTAAAGCGTGAAGGGTGGACCGGAGAATTCCGGCCCACCCTTCACTGTGAGTCTTCTCAAGACCCGGTGGGTCTCATCGGACTCGGGAGTCCGCGGGGACTCAGGCCTCGACGGCCACGATGTTGACGACCTTGCGGCCACGACGGTTGCCGAACTGGACCGCACCGGCGGTCAGCGCGAACAGGGTGTCGTCGCCACCGCGGCCGACACCGGCACCCGGGTGGAAGTGGGTGCCGCGCTGGCGGACGAGGATCTCGCCGGCGGAGACGACCTGGCCACCGAAGCGCTTCACGCCGAGGCGCTGGGCGTTCGAGTCACGGCCGTTACGAGTAGAGCTTGCGCCCTTCTTGTGTGCCATTTTTCGCTATCCCCTTACTTGCTGACCGAGTCGATGCTCGTGATGCGCACCGCGGTGTGCTGCTGACGGTGACCCTGACGACGGCGGTAGCCGGTCTTGTTCTTGTAACGCAGGATGACGATCTTGTCACCCTTGGTCTGGTCGACCACCTCGGCGTGAGCCTTCACGCCGGCCAGGACCCACGGGTCGGAGGTGACGGCGTCACCGTCGACGACCAGGATGGTCGAGAGCTCGACCGAGTCACCCGGCTTGGCCTCGATACGGTCGATCTCCAGCACGTCGCCCACGGCGACCTTGTGCTGGCGGCCGCCTGCGCGAACGATCGCGTACATGCGGTACCTGCTTTCCTTGCTCGGTCGGAACCCCCGACGCCAGCCACCTGGGTACGGACACAGGAGCCTCTCCCCGGCCCTCCGCGCGGACGCGGCGACCTCGGGGAGGTGATGTGCTCGGGAGCAATGGCGTAGACACGCCGATGGTCAAGAATACGGACCGGCCGCCCGGGGGGCAAACCGGCCCGTACGGCCCGGGGGGCGGGAGCGATCCCTCCCCCCGGGCATGGGCACTACTCGGCCGCCGTATCACCCTCGGCGGCCGCGGCCTTCTTGGCCGCCGCGCTCGTCCGCTTGGTGGCGGTCTTGCGGGCGGTGGTCTTCTTGGCCGCCGTGGTGGTCTTCTTGGCGGCCGTCTTCTTCGCGGCGGTCTTGCGGGCGGCCCGCTTCTTCGGCGCCGGAGCCTCCTCGGCCGCTGCTTCCTCGGCCGGAGCCTCGGCGACGGCCTCGGTGGCCTCGGGAGCCTCGGCGGCCTCCGGGGACTCGGCGACGACCGCGGCCTCCGCGACCGCCACCGGCTCACCCGGCGCCTCGGCGACGGCCTCGGCAGCGGCTTCCGCGACCGCCGGGGCGGCGGCCTCCAGGGCCGCCTCCAGCGCCGCCTCGGCCTTGGCCTGGAGCACCACGATCTCGGCGGTGTCCGGGGAACCGGCCGGAGCGGTCGCCTTGCGCACCGCCCGGCGGCGCGGACGGCCCGCCGGAGCGGCGGCCGGGGCCTGGGCCACGGGCGCCTCGACGACCGGAGCCTCGACGACGGCCTCGACGCCCGGGACCTCCTGGGCCAGCTGGCCCTCGATCTCCTCGCGCACCGGCTCGGCCGGCTCGGCCTCCACCGGCTCGGGCACCACGGCCACCGCGGCCTCGACGGCCTGCGGCTCCTCGTGGCCCGCGCCGCCCTTGCCCCGGCGACGGCGCTTGCCGCCGCCTGCGCCGGCCTCGCCCGCCACCGCGGGGGCGTGGACGTGGGCGCTCGGCTGCTCCATGTGGACGATCACGCCGCGGCCGTTGCAGTGCACGCACGGCTCGGAGAAGGACTCCAGCAGGCCCTGGCCGACCCGCTTGCGGGTCATCTGGACCAGGCCCAGCGAGGTGACCTCCGCCACCTGGTGCTTGGTCCGGTCCCGGCCCAGGCACTCCAGCAGACGGCGCAGCACCAGGTCGCGGTTGGACTCCAGCACCATGTCGATGAAGTCGATCACGATGATGCCGCCGAGGTCGCGCAGCCGCAGCTGGCGCACGATCTCCTCGGCCGCCTCGATGTTGTTCCGGGTGACCGTCTCCTCCAGGTTGCCGCCCTGGCCGACGAACTTCCCGGTGTTGACGTCGATGACGACCATCGCCTCGGTGCGGTCGATCACCAGCGAACCGCCGCTGGGCAGCCAGACCTTGCGGTCCAGCGCCTTCATCAGCTGCTCGTCGATCCGGTAGGTGGCGAACACGTCCACCTCGGAGGTCCACCGCTGGAGCCGCTCGGCGAGGTCCGGGGCCACGTTGGAGACGTACTCGTGGATGGTCTTCCACGCCTCGTCGCCGGAGACGATGACCTTGCTGAAGTCCTCGTTGAAGATGTCGCGGACGACCCGGACGGTCATGTCCGGCTCGCCGTACAGCAGCGCCGGGGCGTTGCCGGTCGCGGCCTTCTTCTGGATGTCCTCCCACTGCTGCTGCAGGCGCTGGACGTCGCGGGTCAGCTCCTCCTCGGAGGCGCCCTCGGCGGCGGTGCGCACGATGACGCCCGCGTCGTCCGGGACGATCTTCTTGAGGATCTGCTTCAGCCGGGCGCGCTCGTTCTCCGGGAGCTTGCGCGAGATGCCGGTCATCGAGCCCTCGGGCACGTACACCAGGTAGCGGCCGGGCAGCGAGATCTGGCTGGTCAGGCGGGCGCCCTTGTGGCCGATCGGGTCCTTGGAGACCTGCACCAGCACGGACTGGCCGGACTTCAGCACCGACTCGATCCGGCGCGGGCCGCCGTGGCCGCCCAGCGCGCCGAAGTTGACCTCACCGGCGTACAGCACCGCGTTGCGGCCCTTGCCGATGTCGACGAAGGCGGCCTCCATCGACGGCAGCACGTTCTGGACCTTGCCCAGGTAGACGTTGCCGACGTACGAGGTGGCCTGCTCCTTGTTGACGTAGTGCTCGACCAGCACGCCGTCCTCGAGCACGCCGATCTGGGTGCGCTGGCCGCTCTGGCGCACCACCATGACGCGCTCGACCGACTCGCGGCGGGCCAGGAACTCGGCCTCGGTGATGATCGGCACCCGGCGGCGGCCCAGCTCGCGGCCCTCGCGGCGGCGCTGCTTCTTGGCCTCCAGACGGGTCGAGCCCTTGATGGACTGCACCTCGTCCGGGTCGAAGGACGGCTCGGTGGAGCGGCGGCGCGGCTCGCGCACCTTCACCACCGTGCGGACGCCGTCCTCGGTGGTCTCGGCGGTCTCGACGGCGCCGGCCTCACCGCTGCGGCGGCGACGGCGACGGCGGCGGCGCGACGAGGACAGGCCGGCGGCCAGGTCGTCGTCCTCCTCGCCCTCGTCCTCGGCGACGGCCTCGGCCGGCTCCTCGGCGGCGGGCTGCTCGGTCTCGACGGCCTCGGCGGCCTCGAACTCCTCGGCCTCGCCACGGCGGCGGCGACGGCCGCCCCGGCGGCGACGGCGCGACGGACGGCCGTCCTCCTCCCACTCGGCCTCGGTCTCGGGACCGGCGGCGGGGGCCTCCACGGCGGGCGTCTCGACGACCGGGGCCTCGGCGACGGGCGCCGCGACCGGCGCCTTGGCGGCGGCCTTCGCCGGTGCCTTCGCCGGCGCCTGGGCGGCCGACTTGCGGCGGTTCGGCTCGACCCGGGTGCGGACCCGGCGGCGGCGGCCGACGCCGCTGTACTCGTACTCGTCCTCCTCCTCGCGCTCGGCCGCGGCCGGGGCCTCGACCTGGGCCGGGGCGGCGGCAGCGGCGGGCTGCTGCGGCTCGGCCGGCGCGACGAAGGGGGCCGGCTCCTGGAAGACCGGAGCCTGGAAGACCGCGGTGGCCGGGCGCACGGCGCGGCGGCGCGGACGGTGGTGCGGCTCGGCGACCGGGGCCTCCTCGGCCACCGGCTCGGCGACGGGGGCCTCGGCGACGGCCTCGGCGGCCTCCTCCTCGGGCTCCTCCGCGACGGCGGGCTCCTCGGCCTGCGGCTCCTCGGCGGCGGGCTCCGCCACCGGGGCCTCGACGACCGGCGCGGCCTCGACCACGCGACGGCGGCGGGTGCGGCGGGGTCGGCGGGTGCGGTGCCCGGGGCGGGGACGGTGGTCACGGTGTCGTCGTTCATCCGAGCCGCTCCCACTGGCGCTTGGCGAGGTCCTTGAGGGTGTCGGGGTTCACCGGCTGGGGGCCGAAGACCTCGACCTTCATCTCCAGCGGGCCGCGCTTGGCGACGGCCTGGCCGAAGTAGTACTGGTCGTTGGTGTCGGCCCAGTGGCGCGGCGCGGCCTCCACCTTGTAGCCGCCGGCGGCACCGTCGGCGAACGCCGGCCAGGTGACGGAGCGCACCTGGTCCGCGTGGTCCGCGGTGTACTGGGTCAGCGTGATGCGGTAGCGGACGTCGTCCTTCTTCCAGGCGACCTCGGCCGCGCGGCGGAAGCCGTTGGCGGCCAGTTCCTTGAAGGTGGCGGCCGCGTCGCCGTTCTCCTCGGCGAGTTCGCCGATCGAGATCCAGCTCGGCTTGTCCGGGAAGTCCGCCCAGGCGGCGCTGCCCTCGGGGGCGGTGATCAGCAGCTTGGTCAGGTCGCCGTCGATGGCCAGCGGCTTGGGCTGTTCGGCGGCGAGGGCGGCCGCGTCGACCGTCTCGGCCGGGTAGGACGGGCGGGCGGCCTGGAGCGGCGGCAGCGGCGTGGGCGGGCGCTGGGCCTGCAC
>NZ_JBEXJK010000433.1:0-6751 GCF_040609095.1 Kitasatospora sp. NPDC004799 | reverse complement strand
GTCCAGGGCCCGGCGGCGGCGCGGCCGTACGTGGTCCCGGCGGCCGAGGCGTTCGAGCGGCTGGGGGCGGCCGGGTGGGCCGAGCGGGCCCGGGCCGAACTGCGCGTCACCGGCGCCCCTCCCCGCGTCCCGACGCCGAACCTGGCCGCGCTGACCTGGCAGGAACGCCGCATCGCCGAGCTGGCCGCCGGCGGCCTGACGAACAAGCAGATCGGCGAGCGGATGCACCTGTCACCGCGTACCGTCAGCTCCCACCTGTACCGCACCTTCCCCAAGCTGGGCATCACGGCCCGGGCGGCACTGCGCGACGCGCTGAGCCGCACCGACGCACTGAACCGGACCGACGCGCTGAGCCGCACCGACGTGGCGCAGGTCTGACGACCGCGCTCAGCCCCGCACGACCACGGCCTCGACGCCGTTGGCGGCCAGCCAGACGAGGACGTGGTCGGCGACCGAGCGCCAGCCGCTGTCGAACACCAGGGAGTGCCCCCGGTCGGCGAACTGCTCCAGATCCGTCACGGCGGAGGAGTCGCCGTAGAGCTTGTAGACCGAGCGGGTCACGGCGTCCGGGACCATCCGGTCCTCCTGGCCGGACACGAGCAGGAGCGGTCCGCGCTCCGAGTGGGCCGTGTCCACGACGGTGTCGGCCGATCCGGCGGCGGCGCGGCCGGTTCCGAGGTCCGAGAGCAACCGGAGCGGGGCCGGGACGGCGTACCGGTCGAAGAGCTGCTCGGCCTCCTCCGCCCCGACCGCGTTGACGACGGCGTGTCGGAAGCTGGCGCGCGGCAGCAGCTCGAAACCCGGGACCGAGGTCGGGCCGGCCGGCATCGGCGACCACGGCCGGGGCCGGCCGTCGTCCAGCGGCACGCCGCCGACCGGCCACGGCGCGAGGGCGACGGCGGCGCGGCCGAGGTCGGCCCCGAGGAGGCGCTGGGCGATGAGGCCGCCGGTCGAGTGCCCGATGAGGACCGGCGGGTCGTCGAAGGTGCGCACGATCTCCGCGTAGTGGGTCGTGAGCGCGGCGAGCCCGAGGTCGCGCGGTGGGCCGGGATCGCGGCGGGCCCGGTCGGCGGTGGGGGCTTCGCCGGGCCGGCCCGGGACGCACACCGCGTAGCCGTACGCGGTGAACCGTTCCGCCCAGGCGTCCCAGGAGGAGCTGTGGAACCACGCACCGTGGATGAGGACGACGGGGGTTTGCTTCACGGCCGGACCTTCCGACTGCACGCACGACGATCCGCCGGCATCGCGGCGCTCCTTCGAGGATCACCGAGCGGCAGGACGGCGGAAACAGTCGAATGACTGAATCCGGCGGCCCGGCAGACCCCGGTAGGTCCACGAACGTCTTCGTGCGTCTCGGCGTCATGTGACCGATGCGTCGGGCCGGCGGCCGAAGAACAGTGGAGTCACCGGCGAATCCCGAGGAAGGATCGAACATGATCAACAGGCGTACCTTCACCAAAGCGGTCGGTCTCGGCGTGGGCGCCACGGCCGTGTCGGCCGGCGCGGCATCGAACGCGCCCGCCGCCTTCGCGGCCGGTTCCGACCGGCCCGGCCGCCCGGCCCCGGTCATCCCGGCCGTCACCCCGGGCACCCACACCACGTTCACCGACCTGAAGCGGGTCCAGGCCGGCGTGCTCGACATCGGCTACGCCGAGGCCGGACCTGCGCACGGACCCGTGGTCATCTGCCTGCACGGCTGGCCCTACGACATCCACAGCTACGTCGACGTGGCACCGCTCCTGGCGGACGCCGGCTACCGGGTGATCGTGCCGTACCTCCGGGGCCACGGCACCACGAGCTTCCTGTCCCCGACGACGGTCCGCACCGGGCAGCAGTCCGCGATCGCCCTCGACATCATCGCCCTGATGGACGCCCTGAAGATCCACAAGGCCGTGCTGGCCGGCTTCGACTGGGGCTCGCGGGCCGCCGGCACCATCGCGGCGCTGTGGCCGGAGCGGGTCAAGGCCCTGGTCGCGGTGAGCGGCTACCTCGTCGTCAATATCCCCTCGCAGAAGAACCCGCTGCCGCCGAAGGCCGAGCACACCTGGTGGTACCAGTACTACTTCGCCACCGACCGAGGCCGCGTCGCGATGGAGACCAGGCAGAACCGGCACGACCTGTGCCGACTGGTGTGGGACGAGGTGTCCCCGACCTGGAAGTTCGACGACGCCACCTTCGAGCGCACCGCCGCGGCGTTCGAGAACCCCGACTACGCCGCCATCGTGATCCACAACTACCGCTGGCGCCTGGGCCTGGCCGACGGCGAGCGCCGCTACGACCGTTACGAGCAGGTGCTCGCGGCCCGACCGCCCATCACCGTGCCGACCATCGCCGTGGACCCCGCCCTCGACCCGTTCCTGGCCACGACCGACGGCACCGGGTACCGGAAGTTCTTCACCGGCCGGTACGAGCACCGCGTGCTCCCCGGCATCGGCCACAACGCACCGCAGGAGGCGCCGACTGCGTTCGCCCAGGCCGTGGTGGACGCCGACCACCTGTGACCCACGGCAGGCTCCGGGCCCGGTCCGCCGCCGACGTCCCGGCCGCCGCGCAGCGGTTCACGGCCGGGCCGCCCACGCCCGCGCCGCCCGTTGACGGCTCCTCACCGCCGTGCCGCCGGGGAACGGCCCCCGAACGCCGGGAGGGCGGAAGACGGTTCCCCCGTCCCGCCCTCCGCCCTCCCCGCGAGGCCCGTGAGCACCGCCCGGCGATCACCGCTCCGACAGGGCGCCGTCGATCTCCCGACGGGAGGAGATCCCCAACTTGGCGAAGACCTTGCGCAGGTGCCACTCGACCGTGCGAGGGCTGAGGAACAGGTGCGCGCCGATCTCCGCGTTCGGGTGCCCGGCGGCCGCGAGGCGGGCGATCTGCGCCTCCTGCGGGGTCAGGACCGGCGCACCGACGGTCCGCTGGCGAACCGTCTCACCGGTGGCGAGCAGCTCACGCCGGGCCCGCTCGGCGAACCCCTCCATGCCCATGCGCGCGGCCGCCTCGTACGCCGCCCGCAGCTCGGTACGGGCCTGCGCGCGCCGGTTCCGGCGGCGCAGCCACTCCCCGTACAGCAGTCGGGCCCGGGTCTCGAACACGCCGAGCCCGCCGCGGCCGAAGTGGTCGACGGCCTCGCGGTAACGGTCCTCGGCCCGCTCGGGTGCGCCGGTCAGGGCTTCGGCGACCGCGTGCGCGCCCAGGGCCCAGGGCGTGCCGGCCCGGGCCCAGTCGGAGAGCCGCTCGCACGCCCCGGCGGCCACGGCCGGCTCGCCGGCCCTGGTCGCGGCCTCGACCAGTTCGCTGCACGTCCAGAAGTGCACCACGAGGTCCTCGTGCGCTCCGCCGCGCAGCGCCGCTTCCATGGCGAGCGGATAGTTGCCCAGGCCGTTGTGGAGCACGGCCCGCTCGCACGCGGCCACCCGGACGAGCCGGCCCAGGCCTCGCTGCTCGCCGTCCCGTTCCATCGCCTCGAGCAGGTCCAGGGCCGGCCGCTCCCGGCCCCGGTACGCGCCGATCAAGGCAGCCGTGGCCGTGCGCGTCACCCCGCCGGTGGCCTTCTCGACGGCTGCGGCCTCGGCCAGCAGGTCCTCGGCTTCGAGGAGTCGCCCCGCGTGGCCCAGCGCGGCCGCCCGGTAGGGCAACGCCGTCGAGAGGACCGACAGCGTGCCCGTCGTCCGGGCGAACCGGACCGCCCGATCGGTGACGTCCAGCCAGGCCTGGAGATCGCCCAGCTCCGCGGCGGCGTTCGCGGCCGCCCACAGGACGGACGGCTCCTCCTCGTCGGCGAGGGAGCGCAGCGCCTGCGCCAGCAGCGGGAAGGCGGCGACCTGCCCGTCCACGGTCCACGCGACCAGGGCACGGAGGAAGACTCCGGCCGGCTCGTCGCCGGGTACCAGGCCGCGAGCGAGCTCGGCCGCCCGCCGGAGTCCACCTTCGTCGTGCGGCCAGGCCCAGATGGCCGCGTCGAACGCCGCGAGGCAGGTCTCCCGTGCGACGGCCGGGTCGAGGTCCCTGAACCGGTCGGCCACGTCGAGCAGCGGCTGCACCGCGCCCTTCCCCGAGTCGGTCATGGACGACGCCTTGGCCCGCAGCCGGGCGGCATGCGCCTGCTGCAACCGGTCCAGCGGTCCCAGCTCCGCGGCGGCGAGCAGGTCGGGAACCCGATCCGGCGCGCCCGCGGCGACGTTGGCCGCGGCGGCCGCCAGCGCGCGCCGCGCCCGTTCCCTCGGGTCGGGGGTGAGCGCCGCGGCCCGTTCCAGGAAGGCCGCGGCGGCCGCCCGGCCACCGCGGGCCAGGGCCCGGTCGGCGGAGCGCTCCAGCGCGGCGGCGGCCTGCTCGTCCGGCCCGACCGCGGCGTGTGCCCGGTGCCAGGCCCGCCGGTCGGGGTCGCGCTCGGCATCGGTGGCCTCGGCCAGGGCGGCGTGCGCCGCACGCAGCGCCGCGGCGTCCGCGCCGCGCCACACCGCCGAACGCACCAGCGGGTGCCGGAACCGCACGGTGGCTCCCAGGGTGATCAGGTCCGCGGCCTCGGCCGGTGCCGCGGCCTCCAGGCCGATCCCCAGCAGGCCCAGAGCACGCGACAACAGCGGCCCGTCGCCGACCGGTTCGACCGCCGCCACCAGTAGCAGGGCGTGAGTGTCGCCCGGCAGCCCGTCGACCCGCCGGCGGAAGCCGTCCTCGAGCCGGGTCGCCAGCGGGCCGGCGCCGGGCCCGCCGAAGCCGAACGCCAGCTCCGCCGGAGACAGGCCCCGGGGCAGCTCCAGCAGGGCGAGCGGATTCCCGCCGGTCTCGGCCACGATCCGGTCCCGCACCCGGGCGTCGACCGGCCCCGGCAGTGCGCCGTCCAGCAGTACCCGGGCGTCGGCATCGGCCAGCCCGCGCAGCGGAAGGTCCGGCAGACCGGCGAGGCCCTCGTCCCTCCTCCCGTCGGTGATCCGCTCGGCGAACACCAACGCCACCGATTCCGCGTCCAGCCGGCGCCCGACGAACGCCAGGATCCGCTGGGACATCAGGTCCAGCCACTGCGCGTCGTCGACCAGGCACACCAGCGGGGACCGGGCCGCCGCCTCGGCGAAGAGTCCCAGGACCGCCATCCCGACCAGCAGCATCTCGGGCGGGCTCCCCGTGCTCAGGCCGAACGCGACCCGCAGCGCGTCCCGCTGCACCTCCGGCAGCCGGTCGAGGTGCGACAACAGCGGGGCGCACAGCCGTTGCAGGGCCGAGTAGGCGAACTCGGCCTCGGCCTCGACGCCGGCCGCGCGGACGACCTGCCACGGCCCCGCCTGCCCGGCCAGGTGGTCGAGCAGCGCCGACTTGCCGACGCCCGCCTCACCCCGGAGCACCAGCACCCGGCTGCGCCCGCCGCGCACCTCGCGCAGCAGCCGGTCCAGCACCTCCACCTCCCGGGCCCGCCCGAGCAGTTGGTGTTTCGCGCACTCCGACATGGCACCTCCGGGACGAGTTCCTCCCGGAGGAGCTCCACCCATCCTACGAAGTGCGGGGCCGACCGATCCGCACGGGTCCGGCTACCGGGCCGGCCGGAGCCGGCCTCGTACCCGCCGTTCCACCTCGGCTCTACCTCAGCGTCCGGAAGGCGTTCCGGAGTTCCTCGGCCAGGAGCCGCGGCTGCTCCCAGGCGGCGAAGTGGCCGCCCTTGTCGACCTCGTTCCAGTGGATGATGTTGCCGAAGGTCCGCTCGCCCCAACTGCGCGGCGCGGGGTAGATCTCGGCCGGAAAGACCGTCACCGCGACCGGGGTCCTCGGAATGGACACCGCGTTGAACGGTCCGCCGCCGGCCCGGGCACCCTCCCAGTACAGCCGGGACGACGACGCGCCGGTGCCGGTCAGCCAGTACATCGAGATCGCGTCGAGCATCTCGTCGTACGTGAGGACCTTCTCCGGCTCACCCCCGGAGTCCGTCCACTCCGCGAACTTGTCGTAGTAGTAGGACGCCATGCCGACCGGGGAGTCGGTGAGGGAATAGGCGATCGTCTGCGGGGTCTGGTTCATCATCGCCGCGTAGCCGAAGCCGTCGCGGTAGAAGTGCAGCAGCCGGTCGTACGCCCGCTTCTCCTCGGCCGAAAGGTTCGCCGGGGCCGGATCGAAGGTGCGCGCACGGCGCAGGACGTCCTCCGGCACGGTCCCCGGCATGTTGACGTGGATGCCGAGCAGCCCCTTCGGCTGCTGGACGGCGAGCACCTCGGAGAGGATCGCGCCGTGGTCGCCGCCCTGCGAGACGTACTCCGGGTACCCGAGGCGCGCCATCAGCTCGTGGAAGGCGCGCGCCGTGCGGGCGAAGTTCCACCCGGGCCTGGTCGGGTTGCCCGAGAAGCCGTAACCGGGCAGGGTCGGCAGCACCAGGTGGAAGGCGTCCTCGGCGCGCCCGCCGTGCGCCGTGGGGTCGGTCAGCGGCCCGATCACCTTCAGCAGTTCGACGATCGAGCCGGGCCAGCCGTGCGTCATCAGCATCGGCAGGGCGCCGTCATGCGGGGAGCGGATGTGGGCGAACTGGATGTCCAGCCCGTCGATCTCCGTGATGTACTGCGGCAGTTCGTTGAGGCGCCGTTCGAGGTCGCGCCGGTCGTACCGGGCGCCCCAGTACTCCATCAGCGGCCGCACCTTCGCCAACTGTGCACCCTGGGTGCGGTCGTCGACGGTCTCCCGGTCGGGCCACCGGGTCGCGCGGATGCGCCGCCGCAGGTCGTTGAGGTCTGCCTGCGGGACGCTGACCCGGAAGCGGCGGATGCCCGCTCCCGGCCTCGGC
>NZ_JBEXJK010000432.1:0-6753 GCF_040609095.1 Kitasatospora sp. NPDC004799 | reverse complement strand
TGGTCGGCGGTGGCCCGGCGGGCGGTCGGGCCGGATCGGGTCGGACGCGCACCGTTCCCGCCCCGGGCGGGTCCCCGGCCGCCCGGGCGCCGAGGCCGTACCCGGCGTGGGAGCGGTGCCCGCGACGGCGATAGCCTTGGGTGTTCGGCGAGCGGACCGGCCGGCCCAAGGGAGAGAAGCGGTGGCGGAGGACAGGCGGTTCCCGGCCCTGGTCGGCCGGCAGCGGCAGACGGAGCTGCTGACCGCGGCGCTGGTCCAGGCCGTGGACGGCGCGAGCGGCTCCACCGTCCTGCTGCGCGGCGACGCCGGTGCCGGCAAGAGTACGCTGCTGGCCTGGGTGGAGCGGGCGGCGCGCGAGCGCGGGTTCACCGTCCTGCGCGCGGTCGGCACGGAGGCGGAGACGGACCTCGCGTTCGGCGCCCTCCACCAGGCCTTCTGGTCGCTGCTCCAGGGGTCCGACGCGCTGTCCGCGCACCAGCGGGAGGCCCTGGAGAGCGCGTTCGGCGTCCGCTCCGGGACCCCGAGCGGCTTCGCCGTCGGCGCCGCCGTCCTCGCCCTGCTGGAGCGGGCGGTGCGGACCGCCCCCGTGCTGCTGGTCTTGGACGACCTGCAGTGGATCGACTCGTCCAGCGCGACCGTCTTCGCCTTCCTGCACCGGCGGTCCGCCGAGCTGCCGGTGGTGATCGTCGCGGCCACCCGGCCCGACGGGCCGGCCCTCCAGACCTGGTCGCCCGAAGCCGTCGACGTCCCGGCCCTGCCCCGGGAGGACGCGGCCCTGCTGCTGGGCACCTGCTACCCCGAACTCGCGGCGCCCGCCAAGGAGCGCGTCCTGACCGAGGCGGCCGGGAACCCGCTGGCGCTGGTGGAGCTGCCGCGCCAGCTGGAGGCCGCCCAGCAGCGGGGCGCCGCCCCGCTGCCCGAACGGCTGCCGCTCGGGCGCAAGCTGGAGCGGATGTTCGCCGAACGCCTGGGGTCGGTGACGCCGGAGGCCGGCCGCCTCCTGCTGCTCGGCGCCCTGGCCACCGGCTCGGACTCCGGCAGCGCCGAGTGGCTCCGCGCCCTCGCGGACGAGAACGCGCGGGAGGTCCTGGCCCGGATCGAGGCGGACGGCCTGGCCCGGCTCGACCCGGCCGGACAGCTCGTGTTCCGCCACCCCCTGGTCCGCACCGCCGTCGTCTCCGCCGCCTCCGACGCCGCGCGCCGGGAGGCGCACCGCGCGCTCTCCGAAGCCCTGCCGCCGGACGACCCCCGCCGACTGGTCCACGAGGCGGCCGCCGCGCTGCTGCCAGACGAGGACCTCGCGCACCGCCTCCAGGAGGCCGGCCGGGACCTCGCCCGCCGGGGCGGCGAGGCGGAGGGCGCGCTGCTGCTCGAACGCGCCGCCGCCCTCAGCCCGAACCCCGGCGACCGCGTCCGCCGGCTCACCGGGGCCGCGGTGATGTCGGCCCACGGCGGGCAGCTGCGCCACACCGCGGCGCTGGTGGAGGAGCTGAAGGCCGGCACCGTCCCGGCGGACGTCGCCCCGCTGTTCTCGTACGCGGTGGTCTACGCCGACCAGAGCCACCACGTCGACTTCGAGTCCTCCGCCGCGCTGCTGCCCGCGGCCCTGGACGCCCTGACCGCGCCGGGCGCCCCGGCCTTCGGCGGGATGGTCGAGCAGGTGTACTTCAAGCTCCTGCTGGCCGCCACGTACACGGACGACCCCTGGGCCTGGCGCGCCCTGGAACGGCACCGGGAGAACGTCTCCGAGGCGGGCCGGCTCTGCCTGCGGGCCTGGACCGCCCCGGGCCCGGACACCGCCGCCGCCCTGCTGGCGACGGCCGAGGGCATGACCGAGGAGCAGGGCGCCGGTGCGGCCTGGCTCCTGCTGTGGACCGCCTCGGCGCTCGACTGCCCGGTCGGCGACCTGTGGCAGCGCTTCGCCGGACTGCACGGCTACGCCTCCCAGGGCTCGGTGGCCAAGGCCCGGGCCCACCAGGACTACCTGCTCGGCCACTGGGACCGCGCCGCCGTCTGCCTGCGGGAGGCCGAGATCGCGGACGAACTCGGCTACCACACCAACGCCCTGATGTTCCGTCAGTACTACGCCCACTTCCTGGCCGGCCGGGGGGACGAGGACGGGCTGCGGGAGGTCGAGCGGAGCGTCCGGCCGACCGCCACCCGCGCCCGGATGCGGTACGTCCTCGACCGGCTGACCCACCTGCGCGGCCTGGTCGCGCTCGCCCACCGGCGCTACGAGGAGGCGTACGCCCACTTCTGCGAGCTCACCCCGCCCGGACGCCTGCCCGGCGGCCCGCCCTGGCACCACACGCTGGTCCTCGACCTGGTCACGGCCGCCGTGCACACCGGCCGGCACGAGGACGCCCGGGCCCACCTCGCGGCCGGGGCCGCGGCGCGCTCGGCGGAGATCTCCGGCCGGCACGCCTTCCTGTCCGCGGCTGCCACCGCCCTGGCCGCCGACGACGAGCAGGCCGACGCCGCCTACCGCGCCGCGTACGCCGTGCCGGGCGCCGAGCAGTGGGTGTTCGACCTGGCGCGCCTGCGGCTCGCCCACGGCGCGTGGCTGCGCCGCCGCCACCGGCCCGGGGCCCGGGAGGCGCTGCGCGCGGCCCACCACGACTTCCGCCGGCTGCGGGCCACCCCCTGGGCGGCGCAGTGCGAGGAGGAGCTCCGGGCCGCGGGGGACGCGGTGGCCCTGCCGCAGCCCGGACCGGCCACCGACCCGACCGGGCTGACCGGCCAGGAGCTGCGGATCGCCCGGCTGGCCGCGACCGGCCTGACCAACAAGGAGATCGGCCGACAGCTCCAGCTGTCGCCGCGCACCGTCGGGGCCCACCTCTACAAGATCTTCCCGAAGCTCGGGATCACCACCCGGGCCGCCCTCGCCCACGCCCTGGACGGCGGCTGACCTGCGGGAACACCCGGCCGGCCGGTCCGCCCCGGCCGCCCCGCCGAGCCCTGTGACTACCCGGCGGGCACCGCCCGAACACGACAGTCAGATGACCTACCGGCCCGCCGCGCGGGCGGTCCACGCTGAAGTGCGCAGGACTCCGGCGGAAGGACGGTCAGATGGGCTTGCGGGTGACGACGGCGTCGGTCGCGGACGGTGACAAGGCGGCCTTCTGGAGCGGAGCGGTGTCGCGGTCGCTGGTGCCGCTGGAGGTGCACCCGTTCACCGGGCGGCCGTTCGACGGCACCCTGGAGTCGCACCGCCTCGGGTACGTGCGGATCTCCACCCTGGAGGCGGACGCGGCCCGGCTCTCCCGGACGGCGGCGCTGATCGCGCGCACGCCGCGGAGCGAGCCGCAGGTCGGGGTCGGCGTGCAGGTGTCCGGCCGGGCCGTCCTGGCGCAGGACGGGCGCCGCGCGGTGGTGCCGCCGGGCGGGCTGGTGCTGTATGACACGGCGCGCCCGTTCGCGGTGGACTTCCCGGAGCGGTTCCGCACCCACCTGTTCCACGTGCCGCGCCGGCTGCTGGGGGTGCCGGAGCGGGACCTGCGGCACGCCTCGGCGACGGCCGTCGGCCCCACCGAGGGGTGCGGACCGGTGCTGCTGCCCTTCCTCGGCGTCCTCGCCGCCTCCGCGCACTCGTACCCCGCCCCGGTCGGGGACCGGCTGGCCGCCAGCGTCGCCGACCTGTTCAGCACGCTCATCGCCCAGCTGGCGCCGACCCGGGCCGACGACGGGCCGGGCGCCGGGAACGCGCACCTGGTCCGCCGGGTGCGGGAGTACATCGACCGCCACCTGGCCGACCCGGACCTGTCGCCCGAGCGGATCGCGGACGCCCACCACATCTCCGTGCGCTACCTGCACCGGCTCTTCGAGGGCGAGGGCGTGACGGTGAGCCGCCTCGTCCAGCGGCTCCGGCTGGACGCCTGCGCCCGCGAGCTGGCCCGGAGGGGCCGCGCCGCGCCCACGGTGTCGGCCGTCGCCCAGCGGTGGGGCTTCGTCAACCCGGCGCACTTCAGCCGGACCTTCCGCGCCGCGTACGGCGTCACGCCGCGCGAGTGGCGCGCGCTGCCGCACGACGAACCCGGCTGACCAGCCCGCAGACCCGCCCGCCGAACGGCACGACCGGGCCACCGCGCAGGGCCACCACCCGGGCCGCTGCGCAGGCCACCGCGGCCGGGGCATCCGGGGAGGCCGGGGAGCACCCGGAGCCGCCGTGCCCGTCGACCGAAGCCAGGAGCAAGACTTGTCCGACCCCACCCCCCAGCCCGACCGGCGCCCGGTGCTCGACCGGGCGCTCCAGGAGTTCCTGGACGCCCGGGCCGGCCGGTCCGCGACGGACCTGCCGGACCTCTCCTTCCTCGTCCCGGACGGCGCTGCGCCCGACGGGTCGGCCCCGTCCCGGTCCTCGGCCGCCGGGTCGTCCTGGTCCCCGACCGGCGGACCGGACGAGGCCCTGGACGACCCGTACGGCACCACGGCGGAATGGCTCGCCCTGCCCTGCGGACCGACCGGACGGGTGCACGTCCAGGTGACCAGGCCCGTCGGTGCCGCCGAGCCCAGCCCCGTCGTGCTGTTCCTGCCCGGCCTCGGCTGGTCGCTCGGCGACGCGGCCGGCTACGCCCGGCTGATCCGGGAGTTCGCGCTGGGCACGGACGCCGCCGTGGTCTACGTGGACTACGCCCGGGCGCCCGCGGCCCGCTACCCGGTGGCCGTCGAGCAGTGCTACGCGGTGGCCCGCTGGATCCGCGCGCACGGCCACGAGATCGGCCTGGCGGGGCGGCGGATGGCCGCCGTCGGCGACTCCGCCGGGGGCAACCTGGTGGCGGCGCTGACCCTGCTGGCCCGGGAGCGCGGCGACGCGCCGCTGGTCCACCAGGTGCTGCTCTGCCCGGTCACCGACGCCGACTTCGACACGCCCTCCTACCACCGGTTCGCGGCGGGCTACTTCCTGCACCGCGACCACATGCGCCGGTTCTGGGACGACTACCTGCCCGAGCCGGACCGGCGGAAGGAGGTCACCGCCGCGCCGCTGCGGGCCTCCCTGGAGCAGCTCGCCGGGCTGCCGCCGGCCCTGGTGGTCACCGCCGAGGCCGACGTGCTGCGGGACGAGGGCGAGGCGTACGCGGCCCGGCTCCGCGCGGCCGGGGTCCCGGTGGTGGCGATGCGCTACCAGGGGGCCGTCCACGGCTTCCTGCTGTTCGGCGCGAGCTGCCCCACCAGCACCGCCCGGGCCGCGCTGATCCAGGCCCTCGACACCCTGCACGTCGCCCTGCACGGCGGTGCCTGGTGACCTTTCCCCTCCGGCCCGGCGAGGGCGTGGGCCCACCCGGCACCGCGCCGCCGGACCGGCCCGTCCGGTCGACCGTCGTCCGAGGAGCACCGATGTCCCCCGTCGTTCTCGACACCGCCCTGGTCCCGCCCGCCGACCGCGCCGAGTTCTGGCACGAGGCCGTCTCCCGCACCTTCATCCCGCTGGACGTGAGGCTGCTGGAGAGCACGCCCGGCCCCGCGACGATCACCAGCCACGCCCTGGGCGTCGCCCAGGTCTCGCTGGTGCAGGCCGGCCCGCAGCGGGTCGAGCGCAGCGCGGGACTGATCGCCCGCGGCGGCGAGGACCACCTCACCCTGGCGCTCCAGCACCGGGGGACCGCCCGGCTGGTCCAGGGCGACCACCGGGTGGAGCTGCGCCCGGGCACCTTCGCGATCTCCGACGCGGGGCGGCCGTTCAGCAAGGAGCTCCTGGAGCCCTTCCTCTTCACCGCCTTCCACTGGCCGCGGTCGGCCGGGGGCGTCTCGGAGGAGGACCTGCGGGTGCTGACCGCGACCGCCTTCGGCACCGGCGACGGCACCGCCCGGCTGGTCGCCGCCTACCTGGAGTGCCTCTCCCGGTCGGCCGGTTCGATGGAGCCGCAGCTGGCCTCCTGGCTCGCCGCCACCGCGCTCGACCTGCTCGCGGTGCTCGCCCACGAGCGCCGCGGCCGGTCCGTCCCGGAGGCGCCCGAGGTGGCGCTGGCCACCCTGGCCCGGGTGAAGGACCACATCCTGCGCCACCTGGGGGACCCGGACCTGACGCCCGAGCGGATCGCGGCGGCCCACCACCTGTCGGTGCGGTACCTGCACAAGCTCTTCCGCTACGAGGGCGTGACGGTGGCCCGCTGGATCCAGCGCCAGCGGCTGGACCTGGCCCGCCGCGACCTGGCCCGCCGCACCTCGGACCGGGTCGGCGTGGCGACCGTCGCCGGCCGCTGGGGCTTCGTGAGCGCCAGCCACTTCAGCCGCGCCTTCCGCGCCGCCTACGGCGTCTCCCCGCGCGAGTGGCAGGCCGCCGCGGCCGGCTTCGGGGTCGCCGTGTGAACCCGGGTTCGTCACCGGTGAACCCGGGTTCGTCACCGGCCCGGCCGGTGGCGGCTAGCGGGTGCCCGCGGTGGACGGGGCCTTCTTGCGGGCGCGGTAGGCGGCGGCCTTGATCTTGTTGCCGCAGGACTCCATGCCGCACCACTGGCGGCGCATGCCCCGGGAGCGGTCGATGTAGACCCGGGTGCACTCCGGGTTGCCGCACTCCTTCATCAGGGGGACGTCCGGCCCGCTGAGGAGTTCGACCGCCTGGCGCGCGACGGTGGCCAGCGCCTGCCCGGGGGTCGCCTCGTTGTGCCGCCCGGTCACGGTGAGCTGCGGCGTCACCGGCGGCTTGCGTGCGGCGGCGTTGAGCACGGCGAGGGCCTCGCGGTCGAAGGCCTCGCCGAGCCGGCGGTTGGTGACGAGCCGGTAGACCGCCTCGCGGACGGTCGTCGCCTCGCGGAC
>NZ_JBEXJK010000431.1:0-6771 GCF_040609095.1 Kitasatospora sp. NPDC004799 | reverse complement strand
CTGCCCTGGCGGTCGCTGACCCTGGTGTCCACCGGCCCGGGCGCGATCGACCCCGCCGAGGCGGCCCGCACCCGGCTGCTGCTGGACGCCCTGCGCGAGCAGGCCCGGCAGCTGCACGCCCACCTGACGCGGCGCCCGGACCTCGACCCGCGGCGGGCCGCCTGGACGCTCGCCGCCGGCCGCAGCAGCTTCGAGCACCGCGCCGTCCTCCTCGCCGAGGGCCGCGAGGACGCGCTGGCCGGCCTCGCCGCGCTCGCGGACGGCACCGAGCACCGCACCACCGTGCGCGGCGCGGCCCGCGGCGCCGCCAGTGGCAAGGTGGTGTTCGTCTTCCCCGGCCAGGGCTCGCAGTGGACCGGCATGGCCGGCGAACTCCTGGACGCCTCACCGGTGTTCGCCGCCCGGATCGCCGAGTGCGCGGCGGCCCTCGCGCCGCACGTGGACTGGTCCCTGGAGGACGTGCTGCGCGGCGCCGACGGCGCCCCCTCGCTGGACCGGGTGGACGTCGTCCAGCCCGCCCTGTTCGCGGTGATGGTCTCGCTCGCCGCGCTCTGGCGCTCGTACGGCGTCGAGCCCGCCGCCGTGGTCGGCCACTCCCAGGGCGAGATCGCGGCGGCCTGCGTGGCCGGCGCGCTCAGCCTGGCGGACGCCGCCCTGCTGGTGACGGCCCGCAGCCGGGCGGTGTCCAGGCTCTCCGGCCTCGGCGGCATGCTCTCGGTCGCGCAGGGCGTCGACCGGGTGCGCGAGCTGATCGGGGAGCGCACCGACCGGCTGCAGCCGGCGGTGGTCAACAGCCCGCACACCACCGTGGTCTCCGGCGTACCCGCCGACCTGGACGAGTTGAAGGCCGAGTGCGCCGCGCTCGGCATCCGGGCCCAGGCCGCCCGCGTCGACTACGCGGCCCACTCGCCGCAGACCGAGGTCCTGCGCGAGGAGATGCTGGCGATCGGCGCCCGCGTCACCGCCCGCGCCTCCGACGTGCCGTTCTACTCCACGGTGACCGGCGGCCTCCTGGACACCACCGCCCTGGACGCCGAGTACTGGTACCGGAACCTGCGCCGGACGG
The DNA here is from genome assembly GCF_040609095.1 of Kitasatospora sp. NPDC004799. Classification (NCBI taxonomy): domain Bacteria; kingdom Bacillati; phylum Actinomycetota; class Actinomycetes; order Kitasatosporales; family Streptomycetaceae; genus Kitasatospora; species Kitasatospora sp. NPDC004799. The sequence continues at coordinate 5,705 of NZ_JBEXJK010000431.1, read as the reverse complement.
TGGAGTTCGCGCAGACCGTCCGCACCCTCGCCGAGCACGGCCACGGCGCCTTCATCGAGGTCAGCCCGCACCCCGTGCTGGCCGTCGGCCTGCAGGAGACCCTGGAGGAGATCGGCAGCGAGGCCGCCGTGCTCGGCTCGCTGCGCCGCCGCGACGGCGGCCCGGAGCGCTTCCTCACCTCGCTGGCCGCCGCGTACGCGCACGGCGTCCCGGTGCGGCGGGACGCCGCCTTCGCCGGGCGCGACCTGCGCCCGTGCGAGCTGCCCACCTACCCCTTCCAGCGCCGGCGCTACTGGCTCGACGCCCCGGCCCCGGCCGTCCTGCCGGGCGCCCAGCCGGAGTCCGCCGCCGACCGGGGCTTCTGGTCCGCCGTCGAGCGCGGGGACCTCACCGAACTCACCGCCGCCCTCGCCGTGGACGGCGAGGACCCGCTGAGCGCCGTCCTGCCCGCCCTGGCCGCCTGGCGCCGCCGCCGCCAGCAGGCCGACACCGTGGACGGCTGGCGCTACCGGATCGCCTGGAAGCCCGCCGCCGTCCAGGGCCGGGCCCGGGCGGCCGGCACCTGGCTGCTGGTCGAGCCGGCCCCGGCGACCCCGTGGGCCGACGCCGCGCAGCGCGCGCTCGAGGCGGCCGGGGCGCGGGTGCGCCGGCTCACCGCCGACGCCACCGCGGACCGGGCCGCGCTGGCGGCCCGGCTCACCGACGCCACCACCGACGCCACCGCCACTGCCGACGCCGAGGAGCAGGCCGCACCCGTCGGCGTGCTCTCCTTCCTGCCGCTGGACGACCGGCCCCACCCGGACGCCCCGCTGGTCCCCGCCGGGACGGTCGGCACGGTCACCCTGCTCCAGGCCCTCGCCGACGCCGCCCTGGACGCCCCGCTCTGGTCGGCCACCAGCGGCGCCGTCTCCACCGCGGCCGCGGACGGCCCGGCCGACCCCGCCCAGGCGCAGGTCTGGGGCCTGGGCCGGGTGATCGGCCTGGAGCACCCGGAGCGCTGGGGCGGGCTGGTCGACCTGCCCGCCGTGCCCGACGAGCGCGCGGCGGAGCGCCTCGCCGGCCTGCTCGCGGCCGAGGACGAGGAGGACCAGCTGGCCGTCCGCTCCACCGGCGTGCTGGTCCGCCGTCTGGTCCGGGCCCCCGGGGCCGAGGTGCCCGCCGAGCGGGCCTGGCGGCCGCGCGGCACGGTGCTGGTCACCGGCGGCACCGGAGCCGTCGGCACCCATGTGGCCCGCTGGCTGGCCGCGAACGGCGCCGAGCACCTGGTGCTCACCAGCCGCCGGGGCCCGGACGCCCCGGGCGCGGCCGAACTCGCCGACGAACTGCGCGCGCTGGGCGCCGGGGTGACGGTCGCCGCGTGCGACACCGCCGACCGGGCCGCCGTCGACGCCCTGGTCGGGCGCTTCGCCGAGCAGGGCACGCCGATCCGCGCCGTCCTGCACGCCGCCGGCCTCGGCCGCACCGGCGCCCTGGCCGACCTGCTGCCCGCCGACCTCCAGGAGCTCGCCGAGGCCAAGACCGCCGGCGCCCGCAACCTGGCCGAGGCGCTCGCCGGCACCGAGCTGGACGCCTTCGTCCTCTTCTCCTCCAACGCCGGGGTCTGGGGCGGCGGCGGCCAGGGCGCGTACGCCGCGGCCAACGCCTTCCTCGACGCCTACGCCGAGCAGCTGCGGGCCGCCGGCTGCCGGGCCACCTCGGTCGCCTGGGGCGCCTGGGCGGACGGCGGCATGGCCGACGGCCCGGCCGGGGAGGCGATGCGCCGCCGGGGCGTCCCGGCGATGGCGCCCGACCTGGCCGTCGCCGCCCTCCAGCAGGCCCTCGACCTCGACGAGACCTTCCTCGCCGTCGCCGACGTCGCCTGGGAGCGCTTCCACCCCGCCTTCAGCGCGGCCCGCCGCCGCCCGCTCATCGAGGACCTGCCGGAGGTCCGCGCCCTGCTGGAGGCCCGTCCCGCCGGTGAGCCGGGTACGGAGGTGCCCGAGCAGTCGGCGCTGCGCAGGAGGCTCACCGGGCTCTCCGACGCCGAGCAGGAGCGCGTCCTGAGCGACCTGGTGCGGGTCCAGGCCGCGGCCGTCCTCGGCTTCGCCGGGCCGGAGGCGATCGACCCGGTCCGCGCCTTCCGGGAGCTCGGCTTCGACTCCCTCACCGCCGTGGAGGTCCGCAACCGCCTCGGCAGCGCCACCGGCCTCAAGCTCCCCACCACCCTGGTCTTCGACTACCCCACCCCCGCCGCCCTGGCCGGCTACCTGCGCACCCGGACCCTCGGCCTGACCGAGGGCCCGGCCCGGGCCGCCGGCGGGGCGGCCGACGACGACGAGCCGATCGCCGTCGTCGCGATGGGCTGCCGCTTCCCCGGCGGCATCGCCTCCCCGGAGGACCTCTGGCGGCTCGTCACCGAGGGCCGGGACGCCGTCGGCGGCATGCCCACCGACCGCGCGTGGGACCTCGACGCCCTCTACGCGGACGACCCCGACCAGCCCGGCACCAGCTACTGCCGCGAGGGCGGGTTCCTGCACGACGCGGGCCTCTTCGACGCCGGCTTCTTCGGGATCTCCCCGCGCGAGGCCGTCACCATGGACCCGCAGCAGCGCCTGCTGCTGGAGGTCGTGTGGGAGACGCTGGAGCGGGCCGGCATCGACCCCGGGACGCTGCGCGGCAGCGAGACCGGTGTGTTCACCGGGGGCTCCACCCAGGACTACACCACGGTGCTGGTGAACAGCGAGGGCGGCGCCGAGGGCTACATGCTCACCGGCACGGCGTCCAGCGTGATGTCCGGCCGGATCTCCTACACCCTGGGCCTGGAGGGCCCGGCGGTCACCGTCGACACCGCCTGCTCCTCCTCCCTCGTCGCCCTCCACCTGGCCGCCCAGGCGCTGCGGCAGGGCGAGTGCACGCTCGCCCTGGCCGGCGGCGTCACCGTGATGGCCACGCCCGGCCCGTTCGTGGAGTTCAGCCGCCAGCGCGGCCTGGCCGCCGACGGCCGCTGCAAGCCCTTCGCGGCCGCGGCGGACGGTACGGGCTGGGGCGAGGGCGCCGGCATGCTCCTGCTGGAGCGACTCTCCGACGCCGAGCGCAACGGCCACCCGGTCCTGGCCGTCGTCCGGGGCAGCGCGGTCAACCAGGACGGTGCGAGCAACGGCCTCACCGCGCCGAACGGGCCCGCGCAGCAGCGGGTCATCCGCCAGGCGCTGGCCAACGCGGGCCTGACGGCCGGCGAGGTGGACGCGGTCGAGGCGCACGGCACCGGGACCACCCTCGGGGACCCGATCGAGGCGCAGGCCCTGCTGGCCACGTACGGGCAGGAGCGCGGCGAGGAGCCTCTGTGGTTGGGCTCGTTGAAGTCCAACCTCGGGCACACCCAGTCGGCCTCCGGCGTCGGTGGTGTGATCAAGATGGTCATGGCGATGCGGCACGGCGTGCTGCCGCGCACTCTGCACGTGGACGAGCCCACCCCGCACGTGGACTGGTCGGCGGGCGCGGTCGAGCTGCTGACGCAGGCCCGGGACTGGCCCGAGACCGGGCGTCCGCGCCGCGCGGGCGTCTCCGGCTTCGGCGCGAGCGGGACGAACGCGCACGTGGTGCTGGAGCAGGCGCCGGTCGCTGCCGAGGAGGCGGTGCCGGAGCCGGTGGCGGGTGGTGTGGTGCCGTGGGTGCTGTCCGGGCGGAGTGAGGCGGCGCTGCGGGAGCAGGCGCGGCGGCTGCTGGGGGCGGTCGGCGGGGAGCGGCCGGTGGACGTCGGCTTCTCGCTGGTGTCCTCGCGGGCGGTGTTCGAGCACCGGGCCGTGGTGGTCGGCGAGGAGCGGGAGGCGCTGCTGGCGGGCCTGGGCGCGCTGGCCGACGGCCTGCCGGGCACCGGCGTGGTGTCGGGGCGGGCCCGTACGGTCGCCGGTCCGGTGTTCGTGTTCCCTGGACAGGGGTCGCAGTGGCTGGGCATGGCGCGGGAGTTGATGGCCGAGGAGCCGGTGTTCCGGGCGCGGATGGAGGAGTGCGCGAACGCCCTTGCGCCGCACGTGGAGTGGGACCTGCTGGAGGTCGTCGGGGGAGAGGACGGCGGGTGGATGGAGCGGGTGGACGTGGTCCAGCCGGTGCTGTTCGCCGTGATGGTGTCGCTGGCCGCGCTGTGGCGGTCGTACGGTGTCGAGCCGTCGGCCGTGGTGGGGCATTCGCAGGGTGAGATCGCGGCGGCCGCTGTTTCCGGTGCGCTGTCGCTGGAGGATGCCGCACTGGTCGTGGCGCTGCGCAGTCAGGCGATCGTCGAACTGTCGGGCCTGGGTGGGATGGTGTCCGTGCCGCTGCCCGCCGGGGAGGTCCGAGCGCTGCTCGTGCGCTGGGATGGGCTGTCGGTCGCGGCCGTCAACGGCCCGCGCTCGGTGGTGGTTTCGGGTGACGCGGCGGCTCTCGACGCGCTGATGGAGTACTGCTCGGCCCACGAGATCCGGGCGCGCCGGATCGCGGTGGACTACGCCTCGCACTCGGCGCACGTCGAGCGCATCGAGAATCAACTCGCCGAGCTGCTGGCGCCGGTGGCCCCGCGCGTGCCGGAGGTCCCGTTCCACTCCACCGTCACCGGCGAGGTGGTCGACAGCGCCGCGCTGGACGGCGCGTACTGGTACCAAAATCTGCGCCGGACGGTGGAGTTCGCGAACACTGTTGAGTCCCTCCTGACCTCCGGCCACAGCCAGTTCATCGAGATCAGCGCCCATCCGGTGCTGACCGTCGGCATCCAGGAGTCCATCGACGCCACGGAGACCGAGGCGGTCGTCCAAGGCACGCTGCGCCGCGACCACGGCGGGCGCGAGCGCTTCCTGACGGCCCTGGCCGAGGCCTGGACCCACGGCGCGCCCGTCGACTGGGCGCCGCTGTTCGCGGACGCCCGCCGCGTCGACCTGCCCACCTACGCCTTCCAGCGCGAGCACTACTGGCCGAAGCCGGGTTCGCGCGGTGTCGGCGACGTCCTGTCGGCGGGCCTCGGTGCGGCCGACCACCCGCTGCTAGGTGCCGCCGTGGCGCTGGCCGACCGCGACGGTCACGTGTTCACCGGCCGCCTCTCGGTGCAGTCGCACCCGTGGCTGGCGGACCACGCGGTCGCCGGCACGGTGATCCTGCCGGGTACGGCGTTCGTCGAGCTGGCCGTCCGCGCGGGCGACCAGGCGGGCTGCGACGTGCTGGAGGAGCTGACCCTGGAGGCCCCGCTGGTGCTGCCCGAGCAGGGCGGCGTCGCGGTGCAGGTCGTGGTCGGCTCGCCCGATGCCGAGGGCCGCCGCGAGGTGGAGGTGTACTCCCGCACCGAAAGCGCGGCCCCGGACGAGCCTTGGGCCCGCCACGCCGCCGGCGTCCTCTCCCGTTCGGCCGGCGCGCCCGCCTTCGACCTCACCGCCTGGCCCCCGCAGGACGCCGAGCCGCTGTCGGTGGACGGGTACTACGACGTGCTGGCCGGACTCGGCTTCGCCTACGGTCCGGCGTTCCAGGGCCTGCGGGCCGCCTGGCAGCGCGGGGACGAGGTGTTCGCCGAGGTCGAGTTGGCCCCGGAGCAGCAGGGCGACGCCCAGCGCTTCGGCCTTCACCCGGCGCTGCTCGACGCGGCGCTGCAGGCGGCGGGCCTCGGTGCGGCGACCCGGGAGTCGGCCGCCGGCCGGCTGCCGTTCGCCTGGAGCGGGGTGACGCTGTTCGCCACGGGTGCCGCGGTGCTGCGCGTGCGCCTCGCC
>NZ_JBEXJK010000430.1:0-6775 GCF_040609095.1 Kitasatospora sp. NPDC004799 | reverse complement strand
GGTCGGTCCGCGGGACCGGCACCGGCCCGGCCGGGTCGGCGAGCGCCGGGACACCGTCCACCAGCACCGGCACGTGCCCGTCGGCCAGGGCCGGGAGGACCGGCTCGTGCGGGTCGGCCGCCATCGCGGCGCGTCGGCGCCGTTCGATCACGGCGGCCGCGCTGGCCACCACGGCCACGCCCTTGGCCACCGCCTTGAAGGCCTTTCCGCCCCTCGCCATCCTCGCTACCACCGCTCCCCTACCGAACCCGCCGTGCCCGGCGGTACGCCGCGGGTCCTGCCGCGGCCGTCAGGGATGACGCTACCCGGCGTGGGTGCGGCGAGTCCGGTCGCCGGTCCGTTCGATTCGAACCTCCCAGCCCGGCAAACCGGACAAAGCGCCAGGTTCCGGCTGGTTTCGGACGCGGTTCGCTGGGGAGGAGACGGGACGAGACCCCGGAGCCACGCCGCCGAGGTCACCCCACGGCCAACCGCCGGCGGACCGGCCGGTGCGGGAGGCATCCAGGACCCCTTCCCGCGCCCCGCGTCCGCAACCGGGACCGCACCGCCCGAGGGCGCACTGGTCAGCGCAGCCCGGGCGGCGCGGTCCGCCTCCTCCTCGGCGAACCGCGCCCGAGAACACCACGGCCCCCGGCCATCCGTCCGAGCAGGACGGGCGGCCGGGGGGCCGTGCGGAACCGGACCGCCGGAGCGGCCGCCGTTCCTAGTACCAGTTGTGGCCCTGCCAGAACGACCAGGCGCCACAAGGGCTGCCGTAGCGGGAGTTCATGTAGCTGAGGCCCCACTTGATCTGGGTGGCCGGATTGGTGCGCCAGTCGGCACCGGCCGAGGCCATCTTGGTGCCGGGCAGCGCCTGGACCAGGCCGTACGCGCCGGAGCTCTTGTTGGTCGCGGTGTAGTCCCAGCCGCTCTCGCGCTTCACGATCTGGCTGAAGCACTGGAACTGCGCGTCGTTGCCGACGATCTGCCGGGCCAGCTCCTGGACCGAGCCGGGGCTGACCGAGACGGGCGCGCTGTCCTCCACCGCGGTCATCGCCGAGCGGGCCTTGGAGCGGTTGGCGGCGGCCTCGTCGGCCTTGCGCTTCTCCTCCGCGGCCTTGGCGGCCTTCTCCGCGTCGGCCTTGGCCTGGGCGTCGGCCTTCGCCTGGGCGTCCGCGGCGGCCTTCTGGCGCGCGGCCTCCTCGGCGGCCTTCTGCTCCGCGGCGGCCTTGGCGGCGGCGTCGGCGGAGGCCTGCTGGGCGGACGCCTGCTGGCCGATGTTGTCACTGATGGTCTGCGCCTGGGCGCCAGAGGGGACTTCGGCAAGCAGGGTCGCGCCGGCGACGTCGACCGTCTGCGTGGTCTTGCCCTCGCTGCCCGAGGCCATGCCCACGACGGCACCGACAGCGGTGACGGCGGTGGCGGAGGCCACAGCAACTCCCCGGACCGAGATCCGAGTCACATGGATTCCTTCCAGCATCGCCCACGCGTGACCGTACGGGCGCAACATGCCCCTTGGCACGGACCTCCGCACGGTGCTCTGGTCACGGGAGGTGCTGGCCCGGCGTCCGGCCGAGGTGAGGCGACCGGGCGTTGGAATCGGGCGGCGTACGGCTCAACTGTCTTCAATTGTGCGCCCACCGACCGGAGTTGGCGGACCTTCCGGGGCCTGACTCCCGGAGTCCGGAAGCCCTGCCGCGCCGTACGCGGGGCCTGACAGAACCCTCACCATGCCGCACCGGGCACTGTCGACGCAATTCCCGCTCGCGTGGCGCATGTCACATCCACCGTCCGGCAGTTCCCCGAACACAAAGCACTCGATGTGATGAAACGGATGGAGCCCGCTCCCTCAGGAACGAGCTCCAGAACGCGAGTTGACCGTATTGTCCGACTATGCCCCTATTGGGCGGATCACGGGTGGATGTCCTCCAGCATCTCCGTGACCAGAGCCGCGATCGGCGAACGCTCCGAGCGGGTGAGCGTGATGTGGGCGAAGAGCGGATGACCCTTCAGCTTCTCCACCACCGCCACCACGCCGTCGTAGCGGCCCACCCGGAGGTTGTCCCGCTGCGCCACGTCGTGGGTGAGCACCACCCGCGAGCCCTGGCCGATCCGGGACAGCACCGTCAGCAGGACGTTCCGCTCCAGCGACTGGGCCTCGTCCACGATCACGAAGGCGTCGTGCAGCGAGCGCCCCCGGATGTGGGTCAGCGGCAGCACCTCCAGCATCCCGCGGGAGATGACCTCCTCGATCACGTCCGGGGTGGTGACGGCGGAGAGGGTGTCGAAGACCGCCTGCGCCCAGGGGCCCATCTTCTCCGCCTCGGTGCCGGGCAGGTAGCCCAGCTCCTGCCCGCCGACCGCGTACAGCGGCCGGAAGACCATCACCTTGCGGTGCTGCCTCCGCTCCAGCACCGCCTCCAGCCCCGCGCACAGCGCCAGCGCCGACTTGCCGGTGCCGGCCCGGCCGCCCATCGAGACGATCCCGATCTCCGGGTCGAGCAGGAGGTCCAGCGCCACCCGCTGCTCGGCGCTGCGCCCGCGCAGGCCGAACGCCTCGCGCTCGCCGCGCACCAGCCGCACCCGGCCGTCGCCGGTGACCCGGCCGAGCGCCCGGCCGCGCTCCGAGGTCAGCACCAGCCCGGTGTGGACGGGCAGCTCGGCGGCGCCGTCGACGTCCACCCCGGCGTCGTGGCCGGCCGAGAACAGCGCGTCCACCTGGTCGGCCGGGACGTGCAGCTCGGACATGCCCGTCCAGCCCGAGGTGACCGCCAGTTCGGCCCGGTACTCCTCGGCGAGCAGGCCCACCGAGCTGGCCTTGATCCGCAGCGGCAGGTCCTTGGAGACGACGGTGACGTCGTAGCCCTCGGCCTGGAGGTTGCGGGCGACCGCGAGGATCCGGGTGTCCGCCTCACCGCCGCCGGCCCGGTAGCCGACCGGCAGTATCGACACGTCGGAGTGGTTGAGCTCGACCCGGATGGTGCCGCCGAGCTCGCCGACCGGGATCGGCTCGTCGAGCCGGCCGTGGCGGATGCGGTAGTCGTCGAGCAGCCGCAGCGCCTGGCGGGCGAAGTAGCCCAGCTCCGGGTGGTGCCGCTTGGCCTCCAGCTCGGTGACGACCACCACCGGGAGGACGACCTCGTGCTCCTCGAAGCGGGTCATGGCGAGCGGGTCCGCCAGGAGCACGCTGGTGTCGAGAACGTACGTGCGCCGGTCTGGTGTCCGGCGGCTCTTGGAACTGACCACTAGGCCTCCAGAGCGGATGACCCTGCGTCATCCGCGGCAAGCCGGCCTCGCTGCCCCGGTGGCCTCGGGGCCGGACTGACTGGAGTATTCCCAGGCGAGGAACGGTGCATTCGCGCCCCCGGAGAACTGACGGATCATTGCCGGTGAACGTTTGGCCTCGCGCGGGCGCCGGGTAGGCCAGGCCTACGGCGGTCACTTCGCCCCGGCGGCCGGGCCCGGGACCACCGCCCCGGAGCAGCCGGGGTCACCGCCCCGGGGGCGGCCGGGAGCGGTCGGGCATGACCGGGAAACGACCGGGAGCGGTCGGGAACACACCCGGGAACGGCCGGGATCGGTCCGGGGTGGCCGGGACTACAGCCCCAGCCGCCGGTGGCGCTGCTCGTACGAGCGCAGCGCGCGCAGGAAGTCGACCTTGCGGAAGGCCGGCCAGTACGCCTCGCAGAAGTAGAACTCGCTGTGCGCGCTCTGCCAGAGCAGGAAGCCGGACAGCCGCTGCTCGCCCGAGGTGCGGATGATCAGGTCCGGGTCGGGCTGGTTGCGGGTGTACAGGTGCTCGGAGATGTGCTCGACGGTCAGGATCTCGGCCAGTTCCTCGATCGAGGTGCCGCGCCCGGCCTGCTCCTGGAGCAGCGAGCGGACGGCGTCGGCGATCTCGTGCCGACCGCCGTAGCCGACCGCGACGTTGACCGTTATGCCGTCGATGTCGGCCGTCCGGTCGGCGGCCCGCTTGAGCACGTCGGCGGTGTGTTGCGGCAGCAGGTCCAGCGCGCCGACCGGGTTGACCCGCCAGCGGCGGGCGGCGGCCAGGCCGGTGACGGCGTCCTCGATGATGCCGAGCAGCGGGACGAGCTCGTCGGCCGGGCGGTCCAGGTTGTCGGTGGAGAGCATCCAGAGGGTGACGACCTTGACGTGGGTCTCGTCGCACCAGCCGAGGAACTCGCTGATCTTGTCGGCGCCGCGCTGGTGGCCGTACGCGGTGGAGCCGCCGGCCGCCTTGGCCCAGCGACGGTTGCCGTCCAGGATCACGCCGATGTGGCGCGGGGTGCTCGCGAGGTGGACCTCGACCCGTCGGCCGTAGAGCCGGTACATCCCGCCGAGCAGGGTGCGCAGCCCCGGCGTCCGTTCGGCGACATCGCGCAGACCCATGTTTCCCGGCCCCTCCGTGCTCGTTGAACTGGTGCGTCTCCGCCCCCGGCGCAGCCTACTCCGGCGCACCGGTGCTCGGAGAAGCCGCAGGTAGCGGTCTTGTCACAGTCCTGTACGAAGTCTGTCGCGACGGGTGTGTCGGGCGCCGTCCGGGCGGGCTCCGGGACCACCGCGGGGCCCGTGGGGCGCGGACACGGAACGGTCTCCGAATCCTTAACGGAACCGTAAGCCGTTCGTCCGATGCTTGACGACCAGCAATGGTCTAGTCCAGCTTTTGATCCGGGACGGAACGATCCTCCTCTCCTCCGCCCCGCAGGCTCGCTTCGGACCTCCCCTCCCCCACACGCGGCCGCCGCGCCCCCCACCGCGGCGGCCGCTCCTCCCCCAGGAGCGTCACCCCATGGCCCGTACGCTGAACCAGCCCTCGCACAAGCGCCGGCGCAGCCCCCTCCCGGCCGTCGCGGCCGGTGCCACCGCCCTCGCCCTGGCCGGCGGCGGCCTCGCCCTCTTCGCCGGCGGCGCCAGCGCGGCGGCCGGCAACCTGCTCTACAACGGCGGCTTCGACAACGGCGCGATCGGCGGCTGGGCCTGCACCGGCGGGGCGACCACGGTCTCCCCGGGCCACACCGGCCCCGGCGCGCTCCAGTCCACCCCGGGCGCCGGCGACACCGGCGAGTGCGTCCAGACCGTCACCGTGCTGCCCAACTCCAGCTACACGCTGAGCGCGTGGGTCCAGGGCCCGTACACCTACCTCGGCGCGCGCGGCACCGGCGGCACCGACCCGTCCGCCTGGTCGAACCAGAACAGCTGGAACCAGCTGTCGACCACCTTCACCACCGGGGCGAACACCACCAGCGTCACCGTCTACCTGCACGGCTGGTACGGCCAGAGCGCCTTCCTGGCCGACGACGTCACGCTGACCGGACCCGGCACCCCCTCGCCGACCGCCACCCCCACCACCCCGACGCCGACCCCCACGGCCACCGCCACGGCCACCGCCTCCCCGACGGCCACCGCGTCGCCCACCGCCACGTCGACCCCGACCCCCACGGCGACGCCCACCCCGACCGCGACGGCCACCCCGACCCCCACCGCCACGCCGACCAGCACCAACCCGCCGGCCACCGGCCTGCCCGCCCACCTGGTCACCGGCTACTGGCAGAACTTCGACAACAACTCGACCGTGCAGCGGCTGGGCGACGTCCAGAGCGCGTACGACATCATCGCGGTCTCCTTCGCCGACGCCGTGCCGACCAAGGCCGGCGCGATCAGCTTCGCCGTGGACCCGGGCCTGTCCAAGGCGCTCGGCGGCTACACCGACGCCCAGTTCCGCGCCGACGTCAAGGCCAAGCAGGCGGCCGGCAAGAAGGTCATCCTCTCCATCGGCGGCCAGAACGGCGCGATCACCGTCGGGGACGCCACCGCCGGCGCCAACTTCGTCAACAGCGCCTACGCGATCATCAAGGACTACGGCTTCGACGGCATCGACGTCGACCTGGAGAACGGCGTCCAGGCCGGCCCGCTCGGCGACGCGCTGCACGCCCTGCAGGCCAAGGTCGGCCCCGGCTTCGTCCTGACCATGGCCCCCGAGACCATCGGGATGTACAACACCTCCGGCGCCTACTTCCAGCTGGCGCTGAGGACCAAGGACATCCTCACCGTCGTCAACACCCAGTTCTACAACTCGGGCGGCATGAACGGCTGCGACGGCAAGGTCTACACCCAGGGCACCATCGACTTCATCACCTCGCAGGTCTGCACCCAGATCCAGGGCGGGCTGCGGCCGGACCAGGTGGGCATCGGCGTCCCGGCCTCCACCAAGGCGGCCGGCGGCGGCTACGTCTCGCCGACCGTGGTGAACAACGCGCTGGACTGCCTGGCCACGGGCAACAACTGCGGCAGCTTCGTCCCGCCGGCCAAGTGGCCGACCATCCGCGGCGCGATGACCTGGTCGACCAACTGGGACGCCAACAACGGCAACGCGTTCTCCACCGCGGTCGGCCCGTTCGTCCACAAGATGCCGTAGCCCGCGGCCGGCTGCGGCCGCAGCCGCCAGAAGCCCAACTCCCCCGGCGCGCCGCTCCTTGAGGGTGGGGCCTGCGCGTCGGCGGCGGGGCCCGTCGCACCGACCGGTGCGGCGGGCCCTTCCGTTCCGGGGCCTTCCGTTCCGGGCCCTTCCGTTCCGGGGCCGTCCCCTTTATAGGGGCCGGCCTTCACGGGGCTGTCGGGGCCGGTCGCTCGGCGACCTCACCGCGCCAGGACCGCGGTGAGCGCGCCGAGCAGCAGGAACGGGCCGACCGGGAGGTCGAGCCCGCGCACCGGGCGGCGGCGGGCCCCCCCGGCCGGGGCCCCCCTGGTTGCCCACAGCCCCCCGGGCACCATCCCCCCCAAAAGCCAGCCCAGC
>NZ_JBEXJK010000429.1:0-6791 GCF_040609095.1 Kitasatospora sp. NPDC004799 | reverse complement strand
GGGAGCCACTGCGGAGCATTGGCGACCGACGACAACGCGGCGAGGTGCGTGCCCCGGCGTCGCCCCGCAGACGCGAGTTTGAAGACGGACCCTAGGGGCGGCCGAAGATCTCGTGGGTGCCGATCCGGCGCCAGACGATGTGGGGCTCGCCGTCCTGGACGGGCGTTCCGTAGCTGAAGGTCGCCCGGCCGTCCGGGGCCCAGGTCATCTCCCACACGTCCGGGTGGCCCTGCATCTTCTTCACGCGCAGGCTCCGGCGGAAGCCCTGTCCGCGGAGGTCGGCGACGAACTGGGCCACCGCGACCAGGAACGCGGCCTTCTGCGCGGCGGTCAGGCCCTTCCAGTCGCGCAGGAAGTGGGCCAGTGACTCATACGTCGGCACGGCGCTTGATCTCCCCCAGGTCGAGGCCGGCCTCGTCGGCGAGCGACTGCAGGAAGGCATCCCCGTCCTGGAACACCTCACCCCGCTCGCCCGCGGCGACCGCCTCGTCGACCTCCTGCTCCTTCTGCTGCCAGGAGCCGCTCCAGAACCACGCCTGGTCGTCCGGGATGACGGAGGCCGGCGTCAGGACGATGCGGCCGTCCTCCACCGCGACCACCAGCTGGTCGCCTTCCTGGAGGTCCAGCTGCTCCCTTATCTCCTGCGGGATGGTGACCACGCCCTTCTTCCGCACAGGGGTGGACACCAGGTGGGGACGACGACGGCGCTTGAGGTCTGCCATGGGGAAAGTCTACCTGGCGGAAAGTCTGCCCGGCCCGGAAGCATCCCCCGCGGCGGCCGTCAAGCGTTCGCGACCGTTCGCCGGGCCGCGTGGGCGCGGTGGGTGGCGTAGAGGGTGACGGCGGCGGCGAGGGCCATGGCGGCGAGGCCGACGGTGGCGGCGCCGGGCCAGCCGGTGGCGTGGTAGGCGTCGGCGCCGAGGGTGCCGCCGAGGCTGTTGCCGAGGTAGTAGGCGATCAGGTAGAGGGCGGAGGCCTGGGCGCGGCCCTCGGTGGCGGTGCGGCCGACCGAGGAGGAGGCGGTGGCGTGGCCGGCGAAGAAGCCGGCGGTGATCAGGACCAGGCCGAGCAGGGCGCAGACCAGGGACTCGGCGAGGGAGAGCAGCAGGCCGGCCGCGGTCACGCCGACGGAGACGTAGAGGGCGCCGCGCCGGCCGAGGCGGCCGGAGAGCCGGCCGGCCGCGGCGGAGGTGCCGGTGCCGACCAGGTAGACCACGAAGATCGAGGCGGCGATCGACTCCGGCAGGTGGAACGGCGCGGCGATCAGCCGGTAGCCGACGGTGTTGTAGACCGCGCCGAACACCGCCATGAACAGCATCCCGAGCAGGTACAGCCGCACCAGCAGCGGGTTGCGCAGGTGCCGTCCGACGGTCCGGGCGAGCGCGCGGGCGTCCACCGGGGCCGGGGCGAAGTGCCGGGCGGCGGGGATCAGCAGCCGGAAGGCGAGCGTGGCGAGCAGGGCCAGGACGGCGGAGGCGGCGAGGCCCCAGCGCCAGCCGAGCCCGGCGGCGGTCCAGCCGGAGAGCAGCCGGCCGCCCATCCCGCCGATGCTGTTGCCGGCCACGTACAGGCCCATCGCGGAGGGCAGCGCGCTGGGGTGGACCTCCTCGGCGAGGTAGGCCATGGCGGTGGCCGGGAGCCCGGCGAGGGCGGCGCCCTGGAGGGCCCGCAGGGCGACGAGGGTGGTGAGGTCCGGCGCGAGGGGCAGCGCGAGGGCGAGCAGCGAGGCGGCGAGGGTGGAGGCGGTCATCACCCGGGTGCGGCCGTACCGGTCGGAGAGCGCGCTGGCCGGGAGTAGCCCGAGGGCGAGGCCGAGGGTGGCGGCGGAGGCCGTCCAGCTGGCCCGGCCGGGGGTGAGGTCGAGGTCGGCCGAGAGGACCGGCAGCAGGCCCTGGGTGGAGTAGAGCAGGACGAAGGTCGCGACCCCGGCGGCGAACAGGGCCAGGTTGGCGCGGCGGAAGGCGCGCTGGCCGGGGCGGTGGCGGTCGTCCGCGGTGGCGGCGGAGGAGGGGGCGGTGGCGGGGGCATCCGGGGAGGTCACGGATGCCCCGGTATCGGAGGGCTGCATGACGTCGACCGTAGGCCTGCCGCCGTTGATGCGTCCAATGCATGAAGCGGGGATGATCGATGCACTGGCGTATGAGTCGAGGTGGTGGCGCGATGTCCGCTCCGGAACCGCTGGACGGCGGCGAGCAGCCGTACCGGGTGGCCGAGTTGGGGCCGGAGGAGCCGGCCGTGCTGCTGGCGCCCCGGCTGGCCGGGTTCGCGGCGGTGGCCCGGCTGGAGCACGTGACCCGGGCGGCCGCGCTGCTCGGGGTGCCGCAGCCGACGCTGTCGCGCGCGGTGGCCCGGCTGGAGGAGGAGCTGGGGGTGGACCTGCTGGCCCGGCAGGGCCGGACGGTGCGGCTGACCAGGGCGGGCCGGCTGCTGCTGGCCTCGGTGGAGCGGGCGCTGGCCGAGGTCGAGCGCGGCGCGGCCGCGGCCCGGGCGGAGGCGGACCCGGCGGGGGGCCTGGTGGCCTTCGGCTTCCTGCACACGATGGGGCCGGACGCGGTGCCGGCGCTGCTGCGCGGCTTCCGCGCGGCGCACCCGCGGGTGCGGTTCCAGCTGGTGCAGGACTACGGCGCGGCGATGCTGGAGCGGCTGCGGGCCGGGGAGTTGGACCTCTGCCTGGTCGCGCCGCTGCCGGACGACCCGGCGTTCGCCGCCCGCCCGCTGGACGAGCAGCGGCTGCACCTGGTCGTCCCGGCGGACCACCGGCTGGCCGGGCGGCGGCGGATCCGGCTGGCGGAGGTGGCCGAGGAGCCGTTCGTCGGCCTGGAGCAGGGGTACGGGCTGCGCGCGATCACGGACGGCTTCTGCGCGCAGGCCGGGTTCGTCCCCCGGCTGGCGTTCGAGGGGGAGGAGGCGGAGACGCTGCGCGGGCTGGTGGCGGCCGGGCTGGGGGTGGCGCTGCTGCCGCCGGCCCTGGTGGCGCGGCCCGGGGTGGTGGAGCTGGAGGTGACGGCGCCGCGCACCCGGCGGGCGGTCGGGCTGGCCTGGGCGGCGGGGCGGCCGCTGACGCCGCCGGCGCGGGCCTTCCGGGACTTCGTGCTGTCCCGGCGCGGGCGGCTGTTGCAGCACGACTGACGGCTCGGGGGCCGTCTGGTGGATCGTATGGACCGGGCGGTGGAATTCCGGGTGGAGTTTGGACCATCCGGCGGTCCTCGCAGTGGTGGGTCTACGCGCGTAGGGGCTATATTTCCGCAATGGAACAGCAGATCCCCGTCACCACCGCGGGCACCGGCCCGCGCATCCCCACCGCCGACCAGATCCGCCGCGCGCCGAAGGTCCTCCTGCACGACCACCTGGACGGCGGGCTGCGCCCGGAGACCGTGGTCGAGCTGGCCGCCGCCTGCGGCTACCAGGACCTGCCCAGCACCGACCCGAAGGAGCTCGGCGAGTGGTTCCGCGAGGCCGCCGACTCCGGCTCGCTGGTCCGCTACCTGGAGACCTTCGCGCACACCTGCGCCGTGATGCAGACCCGTGAGGCGCTGGTCAAGGTCGCCGCGGACTGCGCCGAGGACCTGGCCGCCGACGGCGTCGTGTACGCCGAGGTCCGCTACGCCCCGGAGCAGCACCTGGAGGCCGGGCTGAGCCTGGACGAGGTCGTCGAGGCCGTCCAGGAGGGCTTCCGCCTCGGCGAGGCCAACGCCCGCGAGGCCGGCCACCGGATCCGCGTCGGCACCCTGCTGACCGCCATGCGGCACGCCGCCCGCTCCACCGAGATCGCCGAGCTGGCCAACCGCTACCGGGACCAGGGCGTGGTCGGCTTCGACATCGCCGGCGCCGAGGCCGGCTACCCGCCCACCCGCCACCAGGCCGCCTTCGACTACCTCAAGGGCGAGAACAACCACTTCACCATCCACGCGGGCGAGGCCTTCGGGCTGCCGTCGATCTGGGAGGCCCTGCAGTGCTGCGGCGCCGACCGGCTCGGCCACGGCGTGCGGATCGTCGACGACATCACGGTGGGCGAGGACGGCACGGTCGAGCTCGGCCGGCTGGCCGCGTACGTGCGCGACAAGCGCATCCCGCTGGAGATGTGCCCGACCTCCAACATCCAGACCGGCGCCGCCGACTCGTACGCCGGGCACCCGATCGGGCTGCTCAGCCGGCTGAAGTTCCGGGTCACCGTGAACACCGACAACCGGCTGATGAGCGGCACCAGCATGAGCCGGGAATTCGGCCACGTGGTGGACGCCTTCGGCTACACCCTGGGCGACCTGGAGTGGTTCACGGTGAACGCGATGAAGTCCGCGTTCCTGCCCTTCGACGAGCGGCTGGCGATGATCAACGACGTGATCAAGCCGGGCTACGCCGAGCTGAAGGCGGAGTGGCTGTTCAGCGCGGGCACCGGCGGCAACTGAGCCGTCGCGGTGGCCGGGCCTCCGCCCGCTCCGGCCGGTCGGATGAACGCCGCTTTCCTGCAAGGGAGTTGGCGTTCATCCGACTACTCACTCGGGTGAGTGAACGCCCTTTGGTTCCCGCGCGACCTGCTCACTACGGTGTGCCCGTCATTGCCGACACGCCGCGGCGGCGGGATCGCCCGTTCGCCGGTCCCGTGCGTGAAACTCGGCCACCGACGAGGACCCAAGGGGACCCACCATGAAGCAGGCTCTCAAGGCCGCCGGCACCGCGGCGCTCGGCATCGCCATCGCGGCGGTCGGCGCCGGTACCGCCTCCGCGGCCGACGGCCCGGCGGCCGGCGGCCTCGGGCTGCCCACCGGGTTGCTGACGAACCCGGCGGTGACCGGGGCGGTCACCGACACCGCCGCCAAGCTGCCCGCCACCGGCAAGGTGACCGACACCCTGGGCACCCTCGCCCCGAGCGTCGGCAAGGCCGTCCCGGCCGGCGACACCCCGCTGGCCGGCGTCACCCAGCAGCGCGCCGCCGTCCCGAGCATCCCGGGTCTGGACAAGACCCCGATCGGCGGGCTGACCGGCCTGCTCCCGGGCCTGGGCGGCTGAGCCGGAGCCCACGGCACGGCGACGGGCCGCCCGCCCCCGGAGACCCCGGGGGCGGGAGGCCCGTCGTTCTGCGTGCGGGGCCGCCGGGCTCACGGTTCCTGGGGGAGCAGCAGCCAGAGGGCCAGGTAGAGCAGGAACTGGGGGCCGGGCAGGAGGCAGGAGAGCAGGAAGATCAGCCGGACGGTCCACGGGGTCAGGCCGAAGCGTTCGGCGATCCCGGCGCAGACGCCGGCGATGACGCGGTTGTGGCGGGGGCGGGCGAGACGCGCACTCATGAGTTCTCCCGGTGGTGGCGGCCCGGTCCGGCCGGTCCGGCGGGCTGCTTCCATACTCCGCCGCGGGCGGCTCCCGGTCCTCCGTCCGGCAGGTGATTCTCCGCCCCGAAGGGTCACCGGGGAGTCGTAGCCGAATGTCGGGGTCGCCCTCAGGGTGACCCTGAGGAGGCCTGGACGGGCCCGTCCGGACGTCCGGCGGCGGCTCGGTAGGATGCTGCCGATCGCGGTCGGCCGGGGGGCGGACGAAAAGCCCGACTTCGTCGTGGAATGACCTCTCGTGCAAGCGATTTCACATCCTGACGGGTTCTGTCCCGAATTCTCTCGTGGGGTTGAATTGCACATTCGGCAGCGCCGATTCCTGACCGCGACCGCCGCCGTCACGCTGGCCTCCGGCCTGGCCGCCGTCGGGGCCCCGGCCGTCCTCGCCGCACCGGGGGCCGTCGCGGTGGCCCCGGGCTCCCAGACCCGCCCCTCGCCGGTCACGGTCGCCTTCGGCGGCCTTCCCGGCGGTGTCCAGGCGGGTGGCGCGCCGGTGGAGTTCACCGCGACGCTCCGGAACACCGCCGACCACCGGCTGGACGTCCTGTCCGCGGCCTTCGCCGTCGTGGACACCGGCGCCGGCACCCGGCAGGGCCACTTCAGGCTGGAGTACCGGGCTCCCGGCGCCGCCCAGTGGCAGGAGGCCGGGGCGGACAGCGCGGGCGCCGGCGCCCGGTGGGTGCTCGACCGGCCCGCAGGGCTGTCGCTGGCGGCCGGCGCCGAGGCCGCCTACCGGCTGCGGCTCACCGTCACCGCCGACGCCCCGGCCGGGCGGGTGACGCCGGGCTTCGACGCCGTGGTCTCGGACCCGGCGCTGCCGCCGGAGCAGCGCACCACCGACGCCGGCAGCGGCTACCCGGACCTGCTCGTGGCCCCGGCGGTGGCGCCGACCCCGACGCCCACCGCCGCGCCGGCCACCCCGGCGGCGACCGCCGGGGTGGGGCTGGTCGGCGTGCCCGCCGCGTTCACGGTGGGCGGGCCGGCGAAGCCGTTCAGTCTGGTCCTCACCAACCGCAGCGGCCGGGACCTGCGGGTGGTGCCCGCGGTCGTCTTCCAGGGGGTGGGCGAACTCCCCCCGGAGACCGTCGAGTTCGAGTTCCGTGCCGCCGACGGGCAGTGGCGGGCGGCCACCCCCGGGGTCAGTGCGGAGCACCCGGCCTGGCTCTACTTCGGGCTGCGGACCGGGGACCGGAACGCCGACGTCATCGCGCTGGCGAAGGGCGAGAGCCGCACCGTCGACCTCCGGCTGGGCTTCACCAAGGACGCGCCGATCCTGTTCGAATCCCTGGTCGCCGTCGCGGGCACCCTGCCGGAGCCGGGCGAGAGCGCGGCCGAGGCGGACGGCCCGGCGGCCGACTTCATCACCGTGCCGGCGACGCGTGCCACCGCCACGCCCGCTCCCGTCCTTCCCGACCCGGACCCGGAGCCGCCGGAGCCGTCCACCGCCCCGGTCGTCCCGGCGGCGGCCCC
>NZ_JBEXJK010000428.1:0-6810 GCF_040609095.1 Kitasatospora sp. NPDC004799 | reverse complement strand
TGAACCAGCCGACGGTCCGGGTCAGGTCCATGGACTCGGACAGCGGCACCCGGCCGTGCGCCTCCCGGTCGACCAGGAAGCCCTCCGGCACCGGCGGAGTTCGCCGAGGTCGTCGCGGCCAAGGTCGCCGGGGCCACGAACCTGGCGGAACTCCTGCCGGACCTCGACTCCTTCGTCCTGTTCTCCTCCACCGCGGGCGTGTGGGGCGACGGCCACGGGGCGGCCTACGCCGCCGGCAACGCCTTCCTCGACGCCCTGGCCGCGCAGCACCGCGCCCGGGGCCGCGCCACCACCTCCGTCGCGTGGGGCATCTGGGCCGACGGCGGCATGGCGGCCCTGGAGCCCGTGCAGCGCCAGCGCTCCCTGCTCGGCCTCGGCGAACTGGACCCGGGCCGGGCCCTCGACGCGCTGCAGGACGTCCTCGACCACGACGAGGCCCTCGCGGTCGTCACCGAGGCCGACTGGGCCCAGTTCGCCCGCGCCTACACCCACGCGCGGCCGAGCCGGCTGCTGCAGGACCTTCAGCCGGACCAAGCTGACCGAGGCCCAGAGCCGGCCGCGGGCCCCCCGGCCCGCACCCCCCGCCGGCGGCACCGACCTGCTGGAGCTGATCACCACCCACGTCGCCGCGGTGCTGGGACACGCCACCCCCGAACGGCTCGACCCCCGGCAGGCGTTCAAGGACCTGGGCTTCGACTCGCTCACCGCGGTGGAACTGCGCAACCGCCTGACCGCCGCGCTCGGGGTGAACCTGCCCGCCACCCTCGTCTTCGACCACCCCACCCCCGCCCGGCTGGCCGCCCACCTGTCCGGCGGGCCCGGCGAGTTCGGCTCCGGCGGGTTCGGCGAGCAGCACGCGCCCCAGGCCCCGGCCCCGGCCGCGGCGGACGAGCCGATCGCCATCATCGGCATGGGCTGCCGCTACCCCGGCGGCGTCGGCACCCCCGAGGAGCTGTGGCGGCTGGTCGCGGACGGCGTGGACGCGGTCGGCGACTTCCCGGCCGACCGGGGATGGGACCTCGACCGCCTGTACGACCCGACGGGAAGCCGCCCCCGCACGTCGAGCACCGCCCGGGGCGGCTTCCTGGACGCCGCCGGCGACTTCGACGCGGCGTTCTTCGGGATCTCGCCCCGCGAGGCGCTCGCCATGGACCCGCAGCAGCGCATCCTGCTGGAGACCGCCTGGGAGACCGTCGAGTACGCCGGGATCGACCCGACCACGCTGGAGGGCACGTCCACCGGCGTGTTCACCGGCATCTGGTCCACCGGCTACGCCGCCGGGCCGGTCCCGGACGACCTGGAGGGCTACCAGGTCACCGGCACCGCGTCGAGCGTGGGGTCCGGCCGGCTGGCGTACCAGCTGGGCCTGCTCGGCCCGGCACTGTCCCTGGACACCGGCTGCTCGTCGTCCCTGGTGGCCCTGCACCTGGCCGCGCAGGCGCTGCGCTCGGGGGAGTGCTCCCTGGCCCTGGCCGGCGGCGTCACCGTCAACGCGGCACCCACGCTGTTCACCGAGATGTCCCGGCAGGGGGCGAGCGCGCCCGACGGCCGCAGCAAGGCGTTCGCCGCCGCGGCCGACGGGGCGGGCTGGGCCGAGGGCGCCGGCCTGCTGCTGCTGGAACGCCTGTCGGACGCCCGCCGCAACGGCCACGAGGTGCTGGCGGTCGTTCGGGGCTCCGCCACCAACCAGGACGGCGCCTCCAACGGCCTGACCGCGCCGAACGGTCCGTCGCAGGAGCGGGTGATCCGTCAGGCCCTGGCCAACGCCGGGCTGGCGGCGTCCGAGGTGGACGCGGTGGAGGCCCACGGCACCGGCACCACGCTCGGCGACCCCATCGAGGCGCAGGCGCTGCTGGCGACGTACGGCCGGGACCGGGTGGAGCCGTTGTGGCTGGGGTCGGTGAAGTCCAACATCGGCCACACCCAGGCAGCGGCCGGTGTCGCGGGCCTGATCAAGATGGTGATGGCGATGCGGCACGGTGAACTGCCGCGGACCCTCCACGTGGACGCGCCCACCCCGCACGTCGACTGGGCCTCCGGCGCGGTCCGCCTGCTCACCGAACCGGTCGCCTGGCCCGGGACCGGGCGGCCGCGGCGGGCCGCCGTCTCCGCCTTCGGCATCAGCGGCACCAACGCCCACGTCATCATCGAGCAGAGCATCCTCGAACAGCCCGCCGAGGCCGACTCCGCCGCACCCGCTCCCCGGATCGGCGCGGACGACCAGGTCCTCTGGCCGCTGTCGGCCAGGTCCGCGGCGGCGTTGCGGGAGCAGGCGCGCCGGCTGGGCGAGTTCACCGCCGGGCATCCGGAGGTGAGCCCGGCGGCGGTCGGGGGCGCGCTGGCCGCCCGTACCGAGTTCGAGCACCGGGCCGTCGTGGTGGGCACCGCCTCAGCCCTGGACACTCTGGCCGAGGGCGGCACGGCGCCGGGTCTGGTCACCGGGACCGCCCGTCCGCTGGGTCGTACGGTCTTCGTGTTCCCGGGGCAGGGTGCTCAATGGGTCGGAATGGGCGCGGAGTTGTACCGCTCGGAGCCCGTGTTCCGGGCGGCGGTCGACGCGTGTGACGCGGCGCTGGCGCCGTACACGGACTGGTCGTTGGTGGAGCTGCTGACCGGCGGTGGGTCGCTCGACCGCGTGGACGTCGTGCAGCCCGCGCTGTTCGCGGTGATGGTGGCGCTGGCCGAACTCTGGCGGGCCCATGGTGTCGAGCCCGATGCGGTGGTCGGGCATTCGCAGGGCGAGATCGCCGCGGCGTACGTGGCCGGGGCGCTGTCCCTGGAGGACGCCGCCAAGGCGGTCGCCCTGCGCAGCCGGGCCCTGGTCGCCCTGGCCGGACACGGCGGCATGGTCTCGGTCGTGCTGTCCGCGGACGACGCCGCCGGCTACCTGAGCCCCTGGGGTGACCGGATCACCGTCGCGGTGGTCAACTCCGCCTCGACCGTCGTCGTGTCCGGCGAACCCGGGGCCCTGGACGAGCTGTTGGCGGCCTGCGCCAGGGACGGCATCCGCGCCCGCGCCATCCCCGTCGACTACGCGGCGCACTCGGCGCAGGTCGAGGCGATCCGCGAGCAGCTGCTCACCGACCTGGCCGACATCACGCCGAGGACCGCGGACGTCCCCTTCTACTCCACGGTCACCGGCGAGCCGGTCGACACCGCAGCCCTCGACGCCGGCTACTGGTACCGCAACCTGCGCGAACCCGTCCGGTTCGACCTGGCCACCGCCCGGCTCACCGCCGACGGCCACGAGGTGTTCGTGGAGGTCAGCCCGCACCCGGTGCTGGTGCAGGACCTGGACGGCGTGGCGACCGGCACCCTGCGCCGCGACCACGGCGCCGTCGGGGAGTTCCACACCGCCCTGGCCCGACTCCACGTCCAGGGCGTCGCCGTGACCTGGCCGCACGAGCGCCCGCACGGCGTCAGGCTGCCGGGCTACGCCTTCCAGCGCAGCACCTACTGGCTCACCCCCGCGGCCGGCGACCACGGCACCGGGCACCCGCTGGCGGGCACCGCGGTCGAACTGCCCGACGGGACCACCGTGCACAGCGGCCGCGTCTCCACCCGCACCCACCCCTGGCTGGCCGACCACGCCGTGGACGGCACGGTCCTGCTGCCGGGCACCGCCTTCCTCGAACTCGCCGCCCTGGCCGGCGGGCCCGTCGACGACCTCGTCCTGCACCTGCCCCTCGCGCTCTCGGACACCCCCACGGACATCCAGGTCTCGGTCGGCGCCCCGGACGACGCCGGCCGCCGCCCGGTCACCGTGCACGCCAGGGGCGGCGACGGCTGGGTCCGCCACGCGTCCGGCACGCTCGGCGGCCAGGTGACGGCCGGTCGCCCCGACCGGCCCCCGGCGAACGCCGAACCCGTGGACCCCGAAGGGTTCTACGCCTTCCTCGACGGACTCGGATACCAGTACGGGCCGGCGTTCCGGGGCGTACGGAAGCTGTGGCGGGGCGAGGACGACCTGTACGCCGAGGTGTCCGTCCCCGACGGCGCCCGCTTCGGCCTCCACCCCGCCCTGCTGGACGCCGCCCTCCAGCCGCTGATCCTGCTCAGCCCCGACACCCGGGTCCGGCTGCCGTTCTCCTTCTCCGGCGTCGCCGTGCACACCACCGGCGCGTCCTCCGCCCGGGTCCACCTGGCCCGCACCGGCACCGACACCTACCGCGCGACCCTGACCGACCTGTCCGGCCACCCGGTCGCCGACATCACCGAACTGACCGTCCGTCCGGCCGCCGAGGCCCGGGCCGCGGTGCTGCACACCCGGTGGGAGCCGCTCGCCCCGGGCACCCCGACCGAGGTGGTGCCGAGCCCGGTCCTCACCGGGGGAGCCGACGCGGACTCCGTGCGCGCCCTCGTCCAGCGGGCCCGCGCGCTCGTCCAGGACTTCCTGGCCGAGCGGCCGGAGCGGTCGGCCGCCCGCCTGGCCGTCCTGACCCGCGGCGTGGCCGGGGCGGCCGTCCGCGGCCTGGTCCGCAGCGCCGCCGCCGAGCACCCCGGCCGCTTCGTCCTGGTCGACCTGGGCGACGCCTCCGAGGAGGACGCGGTCCGGGCCGCCATGACGGCCGGCGACGAACCCGAACTGGCCCTGCGCCGGGACGGCGTCCTCGTGCCGCGGCAGGCCGGGTACGCGCCGGAACTGACCGCCCCCGACGGCGCCTACCGGCTGAGCGAGCCCGGCACCGGGCGACTGGACGACCTGGCCCTGCTGCCCTGGCAGGAGGCCGCCCTGGAACCCGGACAGGTCCGGGTCGCCGTCCGCGCGGCCGGCCTGAACTTCCGCGACGTGCTCATCACCCTCGGCCTGTACCCGGACCGGCCCCCGCTGGGCGGCGAAGCGGCCGGCACCGTCCTCGAGGTCGGCCCCGGCGTCACGGCCTGGCGGCCCGGCGACCGCGTCACGGGCATGATGCCCGGCGCCTTCGGGCCGCGCGCCGTCGCCGACCACCGGCTCCTGACGGCGATCCCCGACGGCTGGAGCTTCACCGAGGCGGCGTCGGTGCCCATCGCGTTCACCACCGCCTGGTACGGGCTGTTCGACCTCGGCGAACTGCGCCCCGGCGACCGGGTCCTGGTCCACTCCGGCGCGGGCGGCGTGGGCATGGCCGCCGTCCAGCTGGCCCTGAACAGCGGCGCGGAGGTCTTCGCCACCGCGAGCCCCGCCAAGTGGGACACCCTGCGGCGCCTCGGACTGGCCGACGACCACATCGGTTCGTCCCGCGACACCCGGTTCGCCGACCGCTTCCCGGCCATGGACGTCGTCCTCAACTCGCTCGCGGGGGAACTCACCGACGCCTCCCTGCGGCTGCTCGCCGACGGCGGACGGTTCGTCGAGCTGGGAAAGACGGACGTCCGCTCACCCGAGGGCCTGATCTACCGGGCCTTCGACCTCAACGACGTCGACCCCGCGCGGCAGGGCGACATCCTCGCCGAGGTCGTGGCGATGGTCGCCGACGGGACGCTGGAGCCGCTGCCGGTCACCGCCGCCGACCTCCGCCAGGCCGTCGACTCCTTCCGGCTGATGAGCCGGGCCCGCCACACCGGCAAGATCGTCCTCACCGTCCCCCGGCCGATCGACCCCGACGGCACCGTGCTGATCACCGGCGGCACCGGCACCCTCGGCCAGGCCGTCGCCCGGCACCTGGTGTCCCGCTACGGCGTACGGCACCTGCTGCTGCTCAGCCGCGGCGGCGGCGCGGTGCCGCACCTGGAGCCGCACGGGGACGTCGACGTGCGGGTCGTGGCCTGCGACGTCGCGGACCGGGACGCGCTGGCGGCCGTCCTGGACTCGGTCCCGGCCGAGCATCCGCTCACCGCCGTCGTCCACGCGGCCGGCGTGCTCGACGACACCGTGGTGGAACGGCTGACCGCGGAGCAGCTCGACCGGGTGCTGCGCCCCAAGGTCGACGGCGCCTGGCACCTGCACGAGCTGACCCGCGGGCACGACCTGGCCGCCTTCGTGCTGTTCTCCGCGGCCGCGGGGGTGCTCGGCAACGCCGGCCAGGCCGGCTACGCGGCCGCGAACTCCTACCTCGACGCGTTCGCCGCCCACCGGCAGGCCCTCGGACTGCCCGCCGTGTCGATGGCCTGGGGCTACTGGGAGCAGGAGAGCGGCATGACCGCCCACCTCACCGCGGCCGACCGCCGGCGCCTCGCCCGCAAGGGCGTCCGCCCCATCGGCACCGAACGCGCCCTGGCCATGTTCGACACCGCGCTGGCCGCCGGGCGTCCCGCGCTGACCACGGCCGACCTCGCGCTGCCGCGGACCCTGCCGACGCCGAAGGCCCCCGCCTCGGACCTGCTGTCCCTGGTCGCCGCCCACACCGCCGCCGTGCTCGGCCACTCCGACGCCGCGACCATCACCCCCGGGCTCGCCTTCCGCGACCTGGGCTTCGACTCCCTGACCTCCGTCGAACTGCGCAACCGCCTCGCCGGCGCCACCGGCCTGCGGCTGCCCGCGACCCTCGTCTTCGACCACCCCACCCCCGCCGACCTCGCCGACCACCTCAAGGCCGAACTCTCCGGTACGGCTGGGGACGTGGCGCCGGTGGTGCCGGAGGTGTCGGTGGACTGTGGCGCCGATCCGGTGGTGATCGTGGGCATGGGGTGCCGGCTGCCGGGCGGGGTGGGCTCGCCCGAGGAGCTGTGGCGCCTGGTCTCGGACGGGGTGGACGCGATCGGGGAGTTCCCCTCGGATCGCGGGTGGGACGTGGAGGGGTTGTTCCATCCGGACGCTGATCATCCCGGGACGTCGTACACGCGGTCGGGCGGTTTCCTGGCGGACGCGGCGGGGTTCGATGCCGAGTT
>NZ_JBEXJK010000427.1:0-6810 GCF_040609095.1 Kitasatospora sp. NPDC004799 | reverse complement strand
GCAGCACCCGGTGGGCGGCGAGCGTGGGCTCGTCGGCGGCGTCCGGGTCGTGCTCGTCGGTGAGGTCGGCGAGCAGCGCGGCCACCGCCGGGTCGCCCGGGCCCGGGTCGGGCGTCGGGTCGACGCTGAGCGCGTCCACCCCGACCGTCCGCACCCCGGCGGCGACGATCGCCTCGGCGGCGGCCGGGGTCAGGCTGGGGTGGGCGAGGTAGGCGTCGGTGCCCCAGTGCCGGGCCCAGCCGGTGGCCAGCAGCAGCACGGTGCCCTCGGCGGCCCGCTCCAGCGCGGGCGCCAGCAGCTCGGCGGTGACGGCCGTCCGGGGCTCCAGCCCGCGCAGGTCGGCGACCACGGCCGGGCCGGTGAACCGCTCCAGCGGCAGCCCGTCCAGGGTCGGCCAGGTGACGTCCACGTGGTACGGCGCGTCCACGTGCGTCCCGGACTGCGAGCCGAGGTGCAGGGCCAGCACGTTCACCCCGGCGGTGGCCGTGGTGAGCGCGGGCTCCAGCAGGACGGCCGGGTCGCCGGGGTAGACCGGCATCGCGGTGGTCACCTGATGGGTGAGGTCGACGAGGGTCGCTGCCATGCGCCCATCCTCCCAGGGGACGGCGGCTTCCGGGCCCCTCCCGGCCCGCCCGGGCCGAACCCGCAGGTGGCGCCGGGACAGAATTGCCCCATGGGAACTGCGAAGCGTCAGCCGTGGGTGGTCGGGGTCTCGGGCGCGTCGGGGACGCCGTACGCGGCCTCGGTGATCCGCGCGCTGCTGGCCGCCGGCGAGGCGGTGGACCTGATCGTCAGCCGCGCCGCCCGGCTCACCATCCTGGACGAGACCGGCATCTCCTTCCGGGACGCCCACTGGCGCACCGACCTCGCCGCCTGGCTCGGGACCGACCAGGGCCTGGACGACGTCCGCTACTGGCCCGCCGGGGACTTCGCGGCCGGCCCGTCCAGCGGCTCGTACCCGGCCAAGGGCATGCTCGTGGTGCCCGCGACCACCGGCGCGGTGGCCGGGATCGCGCTCGGCCTGAGCAAGGACCTGCTGCAGCGCGTCGCCAGCGTCACCCTCAAGGAGCGCCGCCCGCTCGTCGTCTGCGTGCGCGAGACACCACTCAACGGGGTGACGTTGAAGCACTTGGTGGAGCTCGACGCGCAGGGGGCGGTCGTGCTGCCCGCTTCGCCCGGTTTCTACGCCGGCGGCTCCACCGTGCGCGAACTCGTGGATTTCGTGGCCGGACGGGTGCTGGACGCCGTCGACGTGCCGCATTCCCTGTACCTGCGCTGGGAAGGGGAGTTGGGGGCGGCCGCCCGCGCGGCGGCCGCCGGGGACGGCACACTGGCTGAGGGGGAGTGAGGAGACCGGGGGCGGGAGAGTATGTTCTCTGCGATATCCGGGTCGTTCGGCGCACGGCGCCTTTGAAACCGGATAATGATCTGTGGGTCTGGCGAGGTTCGGAAGGACGCGGACGGTATATGGACACGGTGGACAGACAGCTCATCCAGGCGCTCCGGGAGAACGGCCGCGCGTCCTACGCCGAGTTGGGCCGCCTGGTCGGGCTCTCCGGCCCGAGCGTCACGGACCGGATCAACCGCCTGGAGCAGGCCGGGGTCATCACCGGCTACCGGGCGACGGTCAACCCGGCCTCGCTCGGCTTCGGTGTCACGGCCCTGATCGGCCTTCAGCTCACCGACGCGGCGGACCACGAGGACGTGGCGTTCCGGCTGAAGGACCTCAACGAGGTCGAGGACTGCTGGTTCATCGCCGGCGACGACTCCTACATGCTGAAGGTCCGGGTGGCCGACGTGGCCGGCCTGGAGTCGGTGGTCAAGCGGATCTCGGGCACGAAGGGCGTAGCCCGGACCCGCACCACCGTCGTACTCTCCACCAAGTGGGAAAACCGGGTGAGTGAACTTCCTCCTGTAGGAGAGTGACGTATGGCACTGGTCGGACTGGAGGAGCTGCGCGCGGCTCGGCAGCGGATCGCGGGGGTCGCCGTGCGCACCCCGCTCGTCCCCGCCCCCTGGGCGGCCGAGGGGGAGCGGCGGCTCTGGCTGAAGCCCGAGAACCTCCAGCCGACCGGGGCCTTCAAGACCCGCGGCGCCTACAACCGGCTGGCCGCGCTCACCGAGGACGAGCGCTCCCGGGGCGTGGTCGCCCAGTCCAGCGGCAACCACGCGCAGGCGGTGGCGTACGCGGCCCGGGAGCTCGGCATCAAGGCCGTGATCGTGATGCCGGACACCTCGCCCGCGGTGAAGGTGGAGGCCACCCGCTCGTTCGGCGCCGAGGTGATCCTGGTCGCGCCGGAGGAGCGGGACACCCTGCCCGCCGAGCTGGCCGGGAAGCACGGCTACGTCTGGGTCCCCCCGTACGACGACCCGTTCATCATCGCGGGCCAGGGCACGGTCGGACTGGAGATCGCCGAGGACGCCCCGGCCGAGCTGGACACCGTCCTGGTGCCGGTCAGCGGCGGCGGCCTGATCGGCGGGACGGCGGCCGCGCTCAAGCTCACCCGCCCCGGCATCCGGGTGGTCGGCGTGGAGCCCGAGCTGGCCGCCGACGCCCGGGCCAGCCTGCGGGCCGGCCGCCGGGTCGAGTGGCCGGTCGCCGACACCTACCGGACCATCGCGGACGGGCTGCGCACCCCCTCGCTCGGCGTGCTGCCGTTCGAGCACGTCACGGCCTACGTGGACGACATCGTCACCGTCACCGAGGACGAGATCCGCGCCACCGTGGCCGTGCTGGCCCGCCGCGGCCGGCTGGTCGCCGAGCCCTCCGGGGCGGTCGCCCCGGCCGCCTACTTCCACCGCGCCGCCGAGACCGGCGGCCAGGCGGTGGCGGCCGTGGTCAGCGGTGGCAACATCGACCCGACACTGCTCGCCGAGCTGCTCAAGGCATAGGCGTAGGCTCGTCCGGCAAGGATTCGAATGTCGGAGGAGGCGGGGCACCGCATGGACGCAGGGCTCAAGCGCGAGCTGGAGGCGAAGGTCTACGCGGGTGAGCGGCTGACCCGCGAGGACGGGATCGCGCTCTACGAGAGCGACGACCTGGCCTGGCTGGGCGGGCTGGCCCACCACGTGCGGACGAGGAAGAACGGCGACGTCGTCCACTTCAACGTCAACCGCCACCTCAACATGACCAACGTGTGCAGCGCGTCCTGCGCGTACTGCTCGTTCCAGCGCAAGCCGGGCGAGAAGGACGCCTACACGATGCGCATCGAGGAGGCCGTCCGCCTCGCCAAGGCGATGGAGGTCGAGTCCCTCACCGAGCTGCACATCGTCAACGGCCTGCACCCGACCCTGCCGTGGCGCTACTACCCGCGCTCGCTGCGGGAGTTGAAGGCGGCCCTGCCGAACGTCTCGCTGAAGGCCTTCACCGCCACCGAGATCCACTGGTTCGAGAAGATCAGCGGCCTGCCCGCCGACGAGATCCTGGACGAGCTGATCGACGCCGGCCTGGAGTCGCTGACCGGCGGCGGCGCGGAGATCTTCGACTGGGAGGTCCGCCAGCACATCGTCGACCACGACACCCACTGGGAGGACTGGTCGCGGATCCACCGCCTCGCGCACAGCAAGGGCCTCAAGACGCCGGCCACCATGCTGTACGGCCACATCGAGGAGCCCCGCCACCGGGTGGACCACGTGCTGCGGCTGCGCGAGCTCCAGGACGAGACCGGCGGCTTCCAGGTCTTCATCCCGCTGCGCTACCAGCACGACTTCCACGACTCCAAGGACGGCGTCGTGCGCAACAAGCTGATGGCCCGTACCGAGATGGCCACCGGCGCCGAGGCGCTGAAGACCTTCGCGGTCTCCCGGCTGCTCTTCGACAACGTCCCGCACGTGAAGGTCTTCTGGGTGATGCACGGCGTCACCACCGCCCAGCTGGCGCTCAGCCACGGCGCGGACGACATGGACGGCTCGGTGGTCGAGTACAAGATCACCCACGACGCGGACAACTTCGGCACCCCGAACAAGCTCGGCCGCGACGACCTGCTCGGGCTGATCCGCGACGCCGGCTTCCGCCCGGTGGAGCGCAACACCCGCTACGAGGTCATCCGCGAGTACGAGGGCCCGGACCCGATGCGCCGTGAGTCCCCGCAGGCGATGCGCCTCTGACCTGCGAAGCTCACCGCCGCCCCGGCCGACCTCCGGCCGGGGCGGCGGCCGTCTTCACGGCCTCCGCACGCGGCCCGGGTTTACCAACGGGTACGGCGTTTGGCAGGATCGACAGCATGTCCGGTTCTGATCGTGCCACCGCGTACCCGCCGCACCAGCCGACGCAGGGGCCGGTCGACCTGATGCCGCAGCAGCAGTACGAGGGCTTCCCGCCGTACCAGCAGCCGGTTCAGCAGGACCACGGGTACGGCGAGTACCAGCCGTACCAGCAGGCCCCCGACGGGTCCTACGCGGCGTACGACCAGCCGTTCCAGCCCTACCAGCCGTACGACGCCGAGCCCGCCCCGTACCCGGCCGAGCCCGGCTACCGGGCCGCACCGGCGTACCCGGCCGAGCCCGATCCCACGGCCCTGCCCGGAACCGCGTACGAAGCCGGGTACGAGTTCGCGCCCGAGGCCACGTCCGAGGCCACGTCCGAGGCCGCCTACGAATCCGGCTACGAGCCCGAGCCCGTCGTGCTCGCCGCCGCGCCCGTCGCGCCCGTGGCGGGCACCCGGACGGCGGCCCGGGGACGGCGGCGCAAGGCCAAGCAGAAACGTCACGGCAAGGCCGTGATGGCCGGCACCGCGCTGCTGGTCGCCGCCACCGCCGGCTGGTACGCCGTCGGCCAGGACGGCGCCAAGCCCGGCATCACCACCGCCGACGGCCCCGGCCCGGAGGGCGTCAGCAAGCCCGACCAGCCCGCCCCGGACCCGGCGGCCGCCCAGGCCGCCGCCGGCCGGCAGGCCGCGGTCCCGGCCGCCGACCGCAGCCAGACCCGCGCGGACGGCTCGGTCGCCGCGATACCCGGCCTCGGCGCGGCCTTCACCGCGAAGATCCCCGCCGAGACCACCCAGGTCGTGGTCGCCTCCGGCCAGGACAAGAACACCGACAAGAACACCGTCACGCTCTGGACCCGCACCCCCGAGGGCCGCTGGCTGGCCGGCGAGACCTGGCAGGGCCACAACGGCAAGAGCGGCTGGACCACCGACCACAACGAGGGCGACCTGCGCAGCCCGATCGGCGTGTTCAGCCTCACCGACGCGGGCGGCCGCAAGGCGGACCCGGGCAGCAAGCTCCCGTACGACAAGGACCCGAGCTTCGTCGTCTCCGGCACGGGCTTCTTCGGGGACCAGCTGGCCGGCTCCTTCGACTACGTGGTCGCGATCAACTACAACCGCGTCCCCGGCAACACCCCGCTCGACCCGCGCCGCCCGATGGGCTCCAAGAAGGGCGGCGGCATCTGGCTCCACGTGGACCACGACGGCCCGACCCACGGCTGCGTGTCGATCCCCGAGGACAAGATGGCCCAGCTGATCCGCACCCTGGACCCGGCCGCCCACCCGGTCATCGTGATGGGCGACGCGGCCGCACTGGCCGCCTGACCTCGGCGGACGCGGAACCCGGGCGCCGCAAGGGGCCTTGTCCACCTCCTACAGATCGAGGGGGTGGATCCTGTCGCCGGTCATACCATGCTGACCAGCGGGTAACCCGGTTCCATGGCAGTATGAGCGGTTCGCGCATTGTGGCACTCGGCCACTACCAGCCCCCCAAGGTCCTCACCAACGACGACCTGGCGGCACTCGTCGACACCGACGACGAGTGGATCCGCTCCCGCGTGGGCATCCGCACCCGGCACATCGCCGAGGACGAGACCCTGGTCGACCTCGCCACCGAGGCCGCGCAGAAGGCGCTCGCCAACAGCGGCCGGGACGCCGCCGAGATCGACCTCGTGGTGGTCGCCACCTGCACCGCGATCGAGCGCAGCCCCAACACCGCCGCCGCCGTGGCCGCCCGGCTGGGCGTGCGCTCGCCCGCCGCGTATGACATCAACACGGTCTGCTCCGGCTTCTCGTACGCCCTGGCCACCGCCGACCACGCGATCCGGGCCGGCTCGGCCCGCCGCGCCCTGGTGATCGGCGCCGAGCGGATGTCCGACACGCTCGACTGGACCGACCGCTCCACCTGCGTGATCTTCGGCGACGGCGCGGGCGCCGCGGTGGTCGAGGCCCAGGCGGAGGGCGCCGAGCCCGGCATCGGGCCGGTGGTCTGGGGCTCCGAGCCGGAGAAGGGCGACGCCGTGGTGATCACCGGCTGGGACCCGGTGATCAGCCAGCAGGGCCAGGCGGTCTTCCGCTGGGCCACCACCCAGCTCGCCCCGCTGGCCCGGCAGGCCTGCGAGCGGGCCGGGATCGACCCGGCGGAGCTGAAGGGCTTCGTCCCGCACCAGGCCAACCTGCGGATCATCGACGCCATCGCGAAGAGGCTGGGCCTCACCGACGCCGTGGTGGCCCGGGACGTCGTCGACTCCGGCAACACCTCGGCCGCCTCCATCCCGCTGGCCTTCTCCAAGCTGGTCGAGCGCGGCGAGCTCTCGCCGGGGGACCCGGTCCTGCTCTTCGGCTTCGGCGGCGGCCTGGCCTACGCCGGCCAGGTCGTGCGCTGCCCCTGACCGCGAGACCCCTCCGCCCCTGACCCCACGACCGCGCCGCCCCTGGCCCGACGGACTCCGCGGTGCCGTCCGGAGGCGCCGTGGGGCCGTCCGGACGCGAACATGCCGGTGGGGGGGGCCCCCGTCAGCGGTGGCCCCCCACCCGCCAGTATGTGGGGGGGGGGGGGACGGGGGGGGCCACCCCCCCAGACACCGCCCCCCGCCCGCGGGGC
>NZ_JBEXJK010000426.1:0-6816 GCF_040609095.1 Kitasatospora sp. NPDC004799 | reverse complement strand
GCGCCGATGACCACGCCGAGGGCGTAGCCGGTGACCAGCAGGACGGCGTCCCGGGCGTCGAGCACCTAGCCGGCGAGTTCGGCGAACCGGCCGCCGAGCGGGATGTTGACCGCGCCGTCCAGGTGGGCGGCGGCGAACGCCTCCGGGTCCCGGGTGTCCAGCACGGTGACGCCGCCGGCCCGGGCCGCGAGGAACGCCTCCGGGGCGAGCGCGGGGACGGGGGCCTCCTCGTCCAGGAGCGCCCGGGCCTGGCGGTTGCGCGCCGAGGTGAACGCGAAGTAGGCGGGCGCGGCGGGCTGACCGTCGGTCACCACGGCGACGAACGCGTCCTCGGTCATCTCGGCCAGCGCGTAGTTGCCGCGGCGCTGGACGCCGATCGTGCAACTCAGCTCCGTGGAGAGGTTCTTGCCGCAGGCCGAGCCGGCTCCGTGCGCCGGGTAGACGCGCGTGTCGTCGGGGAGGGCCAGCAGGGCACGGGTGGAGCGGTACAGCAGGCGGGCCATCTCCTCGGCGGACCGGCCGCGCGAGCTGAGCAGGTCGGGGCGGCCGACGTCGCCGATGAACAGCGTGTCGCCGGTGAGCACGCCGTACGGGACGGCGTCGCCGGCGTGTTCCCGCACGAGGACGCAGATCGACTCCGGGGTGTGGCCCGGGGTGTGCAGGATCTCCAGGTCGACCGTGCCGAGGCCGAGGTGCTCGCCGTCCGCCAGCGGGTCGGTGTCGAAGTCGAGCGCGGCGGCGGAGCCGTAGGAGATGCGCGCGCCGGTGCGCTCGGCCAGCTCCAGGTGCCCGGAGAGGAAGTCCGCGTGGACGTGGGTCTCGATGACCCGCTCGATGGTCAGGCCGTGCTGTTCGGCGGCGGCGAGGTACTCGTGGACGTCGCGCTGGGGGTCGACCACGACGGCCCGGCCGGTGGTGCGGTCGCCGACGAGGTACGAGGCGTGGGAGAGGCAGTCGAGGTAGAACTGCACGAGGACCAGGGGTCCGGCGGGCGTCGCCATCGCAAGCTCCTGAGGGTGGACGGTGGTGGTGCCCCGGGCCCGTAACGGGCGGGGGCATGGGTGGGAGGCCGCCCGCCGGGCGCTGACGAGCGCGCGGGAGAGCGGCGAAGGGCTGGGCGGGGGAGGTCCGGAGTGTGCCCGGGCGCGGGTCAGGCGAGCCCGCGGAGCATCAGGTTCCAGTAGAGGAACGGCAGACCGCGCCGCTTGAGGTACCACATGTCGGTGCGCTCGCGGACGGTGTCGATCACCGGGATCGACGGGGCCGGCCGCCCGCTGTAGTCGAACTCGGCGAGCAGCATCTTGGTGCGGGCGGTGGTCAGCGGGCAGGAGGAGTAGCCGTCGTAGGCGGCCTCGGGCTCCCGGCCGTCGAGCACGGCGAGCAGGTTCCGGACCAGCACCGGCGCCTGCTTGCGCACGGCGGCGCCGGTCTTGGAGTTCGGGGACGACCCGGCGTCACCGAGCGCCCACACGTCGGGGTACCGGACGTGCCGCATGGTGTACCGGTCGATCTCGACGTAGCCGGCCGGATCGTCGGCGCCGGCCAGCGGGCTGCGCTTGATCCAGTCCGGGGCGCTCTGCGGCGGCACCAGGTGGGCGACGTCGTACGGCAGGGCCGTCGTGCCCCCGGTCGCCAGGTCGGTGACGACCACCTCGCGGGCCTCCGGCCGCACCGCGGTGACCTCGCTCCCGTAGTGGACGGTGATGCCGTACCGGCGCACCACGCCTTCCAGCACCCGGGCGAACTCCGGGACGCCGAAGATCGCGGCCCCGGGGAGCACCAGGTGGACGTCGATCCGGCCGAGCACACCCTGCTCGCGCCAGTAGTCGGCGGCCAGGTAGGCGATCTTCTGCGGGGCGCCGCCGCACTTGATGGCCCCCGACGGCATGCTGAACACCGCGCTGCCGGAGCGGGTTCCGCGGATGAAGCGCCAGGTCGCGGGGGCGTGCTGGGGCAGGTAGTTGCTGGACAGTCCGTCCTGGCCGAGCCCGGCCGCCAGGCCCGGCACCCGGTCCCAGTCCAGCTGGATGCCCGGGCAGACCACCAGCTGGTCGTAGGAGACGGTGCCGCCGTCGTCCAGCGCCACCTCGTGGGCCTCGGGGTCGATCGCGACCGCGGCGCGGCGGATCCACGCCACGCCCTTCGGCATGACGGACGCCTGCGGCCGGATGCTCTCCGCCAGCGGCGCCCGCCCGCCGCCGACCAGGGTCCACAGCGGCTGGTAGTAGTGGCGGTCGCTCGGTTCGAGCACCGCGACGTCCCGCTGGCCGGCGCGGCGCAGCCGGGCCGCGACCGTGATCCCCGCCGTCCCGCCGCCGATGATCACGATCCGGTGATGCCTTGTTGTCACGTGGGCCCTCCCTGGCGAAATGTACGGACATTAAGCTAGGCCAGTGCCGCGAACGACCGCAAGAAGGCCGCTTGATTTGTCCGGACATTTGCCACAGGGGCACAACGACGAGGCCAAGCGGACGGCGCGGTTCCGCTGTTTGACCACGAAGGGCCTCACAATGGGTCGCGATTCGACCACAGGAGGTCACCCATGCCCGCGCCCGCACCCACGCCCATGACCCTCATCAAGGGCCGCTACCAGATCAAGGGCTCCGAACCGGACGGCGACACCGTCAAGTTCCTCCCCGACGACATCACCATGTGGGCCAAGGTCCCCGGCGAACGCAAGGTCAAGACGAACCAGCAAGGTGTCGCCAGCCTTCGGCTGGACGGGATCGACGCGCTGGAGACCCACTACCAGGGCGCCGGTCCCGACTTCGTGCACCAGCCGCTCGACCTGGGCGCCCACGCCGCCCGGGACGCCCTGCTGACCTGGCTGGGTTTCACCGCCGTCGAGCGGCAGCTGGGCGAGACGGTCAGCGCCGCCACCCCGGAAACCGTCCCCGGGTTCATCCTCACCAGCGGCGCCGACACCTTCAACCGCTGCGTCGCGCTGGTCGGCCGGGGCGCGCCCGTCCCGGACGCCGAGAGCGGAGCGTCGATCACGGTCGACGTGCCGATGCTGCACCAGACCGCCAACCACGAGCTGCTGTCCCGTGGCCTGGTCTACCCGACGTTCTACAAGAACCTGCCGAAGGACCTGCGCTTCGACATGGCCGTCACCGCCCAACAGGCGCGGGCCGCGAAGGCGCCCGACAGCGTCTGGGCCAACGACGTCACCCACAGCGGCGCCGCGATCGAGGACCTCGGCTCGCTCACCGACCACCTGGTCATCCTGCCGAAGCTGTTCCGGCGCCTGGCCGACTACCTGCGGCTCTTCGGCCCGTCCCTCGACCGCCTCCCCGTCTTCCTGGCCGGCGGGGACGACGAGTACTTCTTCAATGACCCGGACCGGACGACCAGGGGCCTGCACCGCATCGTCGACGTCGTCGGCGACACAGTGAAGCTGCGCCCCGCCATCGAGGAACTCACCTTCGTCGAGAAGTGAACGGGAGCACGCCCGCCATGCCGCCCACCGCCGACTTCCGCGGCCTCTCCGAGCACCTCACCGGTACGGCCCCGCTCGACGCCCAGCTCTCCGACGCCTTCCAGCAGCGCGTCCTCGCCGCCTACCCCGCCGACCTCCCCCGCCTGCTCGCCGCCTGGACCACCGCGACCGGCGCGCCGGACCCGGGCGCGGCGCTCCAGGACGCCCTGGACGCCGACGCCGCGCTCGCGCTCACCGCGCGCGCCGTGATCACGGTCTGGTACACCGGGCAGTTCGCCCGGCCGGACGAGACGACGGATCCCCCCGGCACGTCCGCGCAGTGGCGCTCCGGCCTCATCTGGAGCGTGATCGAGGCCCACCCGGGCTCCGCCGCGCCGCGGCCGCCCCAGCCGAGCGGGTACGGCTACTGGACCCAGCACCCCTGAGCGAGCGAGGAACCGACCCCATGGACTACGACTTCGATGTGGTCGTCGTGGGCGCCGGCGTCGCCGGGGCCCTCGCCGCCTGCACCGTGAAGACCGCGAAACCCGGCGCCCGGATCCGGATCCTGGACGCGGGCGACAACGGCCTCGACGCGGCGCAACGGGCCGCCTTCGTCGAGGCCTACCAGCTCTCCCCCACCAAGGCCGTCCCCACTCCGTACGCCTTCCTGCGCAACAACGAGGACGGCTTCGCGCCCTCCCAGGACGGCACCGTCAATCCCGTCACGATGAACCTCTACTACGACCAGAGCGGCACCACCGACCTGTTCAAGAGCGGCTTCCAGCGGATGACCGGCGGCAGCACCTGGGCCTGGCGCGGCAACTGCCCCCGCTGGCTCGCCAACGACTTCCGGCTGAACGCCGTCTACGGCCGCGGCGTGGACTGGCCTTTCGACTACGACGAACTGGAGCCCTCCTACGTCCGGGCCGAGCGGGAGCTGGGCATCTCCGGCAACGACGCCGAGTGGGCCTCGCTGACCCGGCGCAGCGCGGACTTCCCGATGCCGGGGATCGCCCCGAGCTACGGCGACCTGGTGGTGCGGTCGGCGCTCGCCGGCATGCCGCCGATCGACAACGTCGCGGTGGTCCCGGTCACCACCCCGCAGGCCCGCAACTCCCGGGAGTACCAGGGGCGCAGCTCCTGCCAGGGCAACTCCAGCTGCCTGCCGATCTGCCCGTCCGGGGCCAAGTACGACGCCGGGTACCACGTCGGCCGGGCCGTCGAGCTCGGCGTGGACCTCAAGCCCGCGTGCGTGGTGACGAAGGTGGTCCACCAGCAGGACGGCTCCTGCACCGTGGTGTTCAAGGACTGGACCACCGCCGACCTCGCCGAGCAGCGCGTCACCGCCCGGCACGTGGTGCTGGCGCTCAACGCGGTCGAGATCCCCAAGCTCTGGCTGATCTCGGGGCTGCGGAACACCAGCGACCAGGTCGGCCGCAACCTGATGGACCACCTCACCGACGAGGTGGTGGGCCTGCTCGACGAGCCGGTCTTCCCGTTCCGCGGCCCGCAGAGCACGCTCGGCATCGAGAACTTCCGGGACGGCCCGTTCCGCCGGGACACCGGGGGCTTCCGGATGACCGTCGGCAACGACGGCTGGGGCCGTACCCAGTCGCCGGAGGCCGCGCTCGACGCGCTCATGTGGGACAAGACCGCCCGGAGGATCCTGCTGACCGGCGCGAAGCTCCAGGAGGCCGTCAACCACCGGGTCACCCGGATGCTGCGGTTCAGCTACTCCACCGAGCAGCTGCCGGACCCCGGCAACCGCGTCACGCTCTCCGACAAGGTCGACGTCCTCGGCCTGCCCCGCCCGAGGATCTCCTACCGGATCGACGCCTACTCCAAGGCCGCGCTCGCCTACGGCCACAGCGTCGCCCACCGGATCTGGCAGTACCTGGAGAGCACCGTCGGCGCCGAGGAGATCGCCCCCGCCGCCCCGGCCGGGACGTACAAGGGCTCCGGCCACCTGATGGGCACCATGCGGATGGGCACCGCCCCGGCGGACTCCGTGGTCGACCCGGCCGGGCAGTCCCACGACCACCCGGGCATCTGGGTGGTCGGCTCGGCCGTCTTCCCCACCGGCGGCACCTCCAACCCCACCCTCCACCTGGCCGCCCTCACCCTGCGCACCGCCGACGCCCTCGCCGCCGCGCTGTAGCGGTTGGGCATCGGTTGGACCCGGCCGGGGTGCGGCACCTCTCGCGGTGCCGCGCCCCGGCCGGGTCGCGTCTGCGGTCGGCCCGGTCAGCAGGTGCCGTTGACCGGGGCGGCCGAGCCCGTCCAGACGAAGGCGTCGCTGATCCAGGTGCCGTCGGGGAGCCGGTTCCAGAGGCTGGTGGTGCCCCACCGCCCGGTGTGGGAGGTGCCGTTGGCGGAGCAGCTGATGTCGATCGTGGTGCCGTCGGCCACCGTTCCGACCACCGGGTAGTCGGTGCCGGGGCCGGAGCGCCGGTTGACCGAGGGGTCGTCGAAGGCGTCGACGATGCCGCTGGTCAGGCCGAGCGCCCCGTAGTTGACCAGGGTGCCGTCGACCTGGGCCCGGGTGGAGCCGTGCAGCGCCGAGCCCTCGTACGCGGCGCCGGCCGCCTGGACGACCCAGCCGCCCAGGTTGTGGCCGTGCAGCGGGACGTAGGCGTCGTTCTGACGCAGCGCGAAGTGGACGTGGGCGCCGGTGGCGCTGCCGCCGCAGGAGGTGTCGGTGCCGGTGTTGCCGAGGTAGCCGCCCTCGTCCACGGAGAGGCCGTTGGCCGCGATGTTGCCGGAGAGGTGGTAGTAGTCGGTCGCGTAGCCGCGGTCGTGCAGCACCCGGATCCAGCCCTTCCCGTTGCCGCACATGGTGTACGCGAGGCCGGCCCGGGCCGCGAGCACCCGGCCGTCGCCGCCGGACAGGTCGACGGAGCTCCAGGGCGCCGCGGTGCCGCTCCAGCCGTGCGGCCCGCCGGTCATCGCCCAGGCCTGACCGGTCGCGTACGGCAACCGCATCCCGGTGCGGAAGTCGCTTCCCGCGTACGGGCGTTCGGCGCCCCGCCCGAGCAGGCCGCGTTCGCGGTCGGACAGCACGGCCGCGGTGGCGGCCAGTTCGGCGAAGTCGGGCTCGCCGTCGAAGGCGATCCGCCAGCCCTCGGCGGTGCGGCGGGCCAGGAACAGCCAGCCGTCGGGATAGGCGTCCGCCACGGCCGGGGCCGTCACCACCGAGGTGCCGAACGCCCAGTCCTCGCCGTGGCGGCGGGTGACGTCGACCTGGACGTCGGCCGGCGAGGGCGCGGTGGTCCGGGCTGCGGTGGCGAGGGCCAGGGCCTTGACGGCGTCGAGCGCCCGGTGGTCGGCATCGTCTCCGCGCCCGCGCTCCAGCGCCGCTGGTGGGCGGCCAAGGGCCTGGGCGCGTTCGGCGGCCG
>NZ_JBEXJK010000425.1:0-6822 GCF_040609095.1 Kitasatospora sp. NPDC004799 | reverse complement strand
CTCCCGGGCCGGGGCCCACGCGGCACCCGATCGCCGTGCCGCCCCCCGGCGGACGACCCGGGCGCCGCCGCGCTCAGCCCGCGATCGGCGGGTTGAGCCGCGCGAAGGCCTCCTGCCGGCGGTACGGGAAGTACGGGTACGGCGCGGTGCGGGCGCTGGCCGCGTCCAGCCGGGCCACCTGGTCCTCCGTCAGGGACCAGCCGACCGCGCCGAGGTTCTGGCGCAGCTGCTCCTCGTTGCGGGCGCCGATGATGACCGAGGAGACGGTCGGGCGGCGCAGCAGCCAGTTGATCGCCACCTGGGGCACGGTGCGGCCGGTCTCGGCGGCGACCTCGTCCAGCGCGTCGACCACCCGGTAGAGCAGCTCGTCCTCCACCGGCGGGCCGTAGTCGGCGGTGTCGTGCAGCCGGCTGCCGGCCGGGAGCGGCTGCCCGCGGCGGATCCGGCCGGTGAGGCGGCCCCAGCCGAGCGGGCTCCAGACCAGGGCGCCGACGCCCTCCTCCTCGGCGAGCGGCATCAGCTCCCACTCGTAGTCACGGCCGACGAGCGAGTAGTAGACCTGGTGGGCGGCGTACCGGGGGCGGCCGTGCCGGTCGGCGAGGGCGAGGGACTTCATCAGCTGCCAGCCGGAGAAGTTGGAGACGCCGGTGTAGCGGATCTTGCCGGCCCGGACCAGGTCCTCCAGGGTGGCGAGCACCTCCTCGATCGGGGTGCCGGCGTCGTAGGCGTGCAGCTGGAAGAGGTCCAGGTAGTCGGTGCCGAGGCGGCGCAGCGCGTCGTCCACGCTCCGGACGAGCCGGGCGCGGGAGGTGCCGGCCTCCTGGGGGCCGTCGCCGGTGGGCAGTCCGGCCTTGGTGGAGATCAGCACCTGGTCGCGGCGGCCGCGGACGGCCTGGCCGAGCACCTCCTCGGAGGCGCCGTCGGAGTAGACGTCGGCGGTGTCGAAGAGGGTGACCCCGGCGTCGATGGCGATGTCGAGCAGCCGGCGGGCCTCCTGGACGTCGGTGGTGCCCCAGGCGCCGAACAGCGGGCCGCGGCCGCCGAAGGTGCCGGTGCCGAGGCTGAGGGCGGGCACCTTGAGGCCGGACGCGCCGAGCCGGCGGTACTCCATGGCGGTGGTGTCGGACATGACGGTTCTCCTCTCGGAGCCCCTAATGGGACCCCTGTTCCGTTAGGATGTCCTGAACCTAGCAGACTCCCGCCGACTAATGGAACAGGAATCCCGTTAATGGCCGTCGAGCCCTCCACCCCCGGGCCCTCGCGCCCCGGGCCCTCGCGCCCCGGGCCCTCGCGCCCCGAGCCCACCCGGTCCGGGCCCGCCCAGACCGGATCCTCAACGCCCGGCCTCTCAACGCCCGGACCCGCCCGACCGGCGCCCTCCTCGCCCGAACCCTCCACGCCCGGCACGGTCCGCCCCGGCGGCCGGACCGCCCGGGTCCGCGCCGCCGTCCTGCGCGCCGCCGAGGACGCGCTGGTCGAGCGCGGCTTCAGCGGACTCGACCTCGGCGACATCGCCCAGCGGGCCGAGGTCGGCCGCACCACCGTCTACCGCCGCTGGGGCAGCACCACCGCCCTGGTCGCCGACCTGCTCGCGGACATGGCCGAGCAGTCGCTGCCGCGCACCGACAGCGGCACCCTCGCCGGCGACCTGCGGGCCAACGCCCGGCTCGTCCAGCGCACCCTGGCCGACCCCCGGCAGGGCGCGCTGTTCCGCGCCGTCATCGTGGCGGCCACCTGCGACCCGGACGCGGCCGAGGCGCTGCAGCACTTCTACCGGCGCCGGGTCGAGGAGTGGGAGCCGTGCGTCACCGCGGCCGTCGAGCGCGGCGAACTCCCGCCGGACACCGACGGGTTCGAGGTCGTCCGGGCGGTCTCGGCGCCGCTCTACTACCGGATGCTCACCACCGCGGAGCCGCTGGACGAGGCGGCCGCCGACCGCGCGGCGGCGGCCGCCGAGGCGGCGGCCCGGGCCGGGGCGTACCGGCGCCGGGGCGACTGACCGCACGGGCGGCGGGAACGCGAACGGCCGCACAGCGCAAGGACGTTGTGCGGCCGTCGGTAGCGGGACGGTCAGTCCTCGGGCAACTCCTCGTACTCCTCGCGCAGGTCCTCCAGCAGCCTCACCCAGAGGTCCGAGTCCTCCGGCCCCTGCCCCAACTCGGCCACCAGGGCGGCGAACCCGTCCAGCGCGGCCTTGGCGTCCCCCTCGCGGATCCGCTCCTCCAGCCGGGCCAGCACCGCCAGCGCGCCGATCAGCGCGGGCAGCGAGTCGGCCGCCCAGCCGCCATAGCCGCGCCCGTGGTCCCAGCCGTCCGCGTTGTAGATCCGTACGGCGCCGGTGTCGCCGGACACCATCAGATGCCACTCGTTGAAGGTGCCGACGCAGTAGCCCCAGTTGCTCGGCGGAGTGTCGTCGTCCGGCGTGCGCTCGCCGAACAGGTCGTCCAGGTCGGCCTCCCACATCCCGCGCTCGGGCAGGTCGGTGGCGTCGAAGCCGAGGAAGTCCAACTCGACGGCCGGCACGCCGACCTCGGTCAGGAAGGCCCGGGCGCCCGGCGACGTCAGGCGCTCGGGCAGCTCCCCGGGCTCGGGCTGCCACAGCGCGCCCGGCCCGAAACAGGACTCCAGCCAGGCCGCGGTGGGGTTCGCGGCGACGTCCGCCAGCTCGGCGTCGGACGTGGTCATCGGTACATCTCCCCCGGTCGGAACGGTGCTACCGGCATTCACACGGTGCTCCCGGCATTCAAGCGCCCCGCCCCGACGGCTCGGGCCGTCGGGGGACCCCGACGGCCCGTCCGGGGACCGCGGCCTGACGGCCTAGAAGAAGCCGTCGTCCTCGTAGTAGTTGTTGACGACCACCTGCGGGTCGTCGTCGAAGGCCTCGTTCAGCAGTGCGCCGCCGACCAGGCCCGCCGCGCCGGCGCCGATCAGCGCGCCGGTGCCGAACCGCCGCCCGCCCTGGGCCTGCTGGCCGGGCAGCTGCGGCTGGTCCTGCTGGACCGGCTGCGGGTAACCGGCCTGGGCCGGGGTGTAGAACGGCGGGACGTTGGTCTGCACCCGCTGGGCACAGGCCACGCAGGCCTCGATCCGGCGCGGCACGCCCCACTGCGGCGACCAGAGCACCGCCGTGGTGCCGGCGCCGTGCGAGGGGTCGAAGAAACACGTCACGGGGTGGCTCCCTGGTCCGGGCTGGGCCGCCGCTACGGCGGGTGCGGCGGGTACGACGGCGGGCAGGACGGCCGGCGGCGCGGGAGGCGCGACCGGCACGGGCGGGGCGATCGGCGGCTTCGCCGCGACGGGCGGAGCGGTAGGCGCGGCGGCGGGCGCCGGCTGCAGGACGTCCACCCCGAAGTCCGCGGCGATCCCCGCGAGCCCCGTGGCGTACCCCTGCCCGACCGCCCGGAACTTCCAGTCCGCGCCGTGCCGGTACAGCTCGCCGAAGACCATCGCCGTCTCGCTGCCCGCCTCCGGCGCCACGTCGTACCGGGCCACCTCGGCACCGCCGTCCGGGTCCACCACCCGGATGTGGGCGCCGTGGACCTGCCCGAAGGACTGCCGCCGCTGCGCCGCGTCGTAGATCGCCACCGCGAAGACGATCTTCTCCACCTCCGCGGAGACCTCCGCGAGCCGGACCTCGATCTGCTCCCGGTCGGCGCCGCCGGCGGCTCCACCCTGGTGGCGGACCGAGCCGTCCGGGCTCCGCAGGTTGTTGAAGAAGACGAAGTGCTGGTCCGAGGCGACCTTCCCGTCCGCCCCGCAGAGCAGCGCGCTGGCGTCCAGGTCGTACCCGGCCCCGGCCGTCCAGCCGAGGCCGATCCGGACCACCTGCAGCCCGGGGGCCTGCTTGCCCAGGGAGACGTTGCCGCCCTTCGTCAGGGCCACGCTCATGGAACTTCCTCCACC
Source organism: Kitasatospora sp. NPDC004799 (assembly GCF_040609095.1). Classification (NCBI taxonomy): domain Bacteria; kingdom Bacillati; phylum Actinomycetota; class Actinomycetes; order Kitasatosporales; family Streptomycetaceae; genus Kitasatospora; species Kitasatospora sp. NPDC004799. The sequence goes on along the minus strand of NZ_JBEXJK010000425.1, from coordinate 2,919 downwards.
ACCGTACGAGTACCGCTGTTTCAACCTCGACAACGCTGTAGTACTCGCAACGGTTCCCGGGCGAACCGTCAGCTTTCCGTCAAGGCCGGAACACCGCCCCACCAGCGGCGGAACACCGGACGGCCGGCCCCGGGACCACGGCGCGTGGGGCCCCGGAGCCACCGCCCGGGCGCCCCTCGGCAGCCCCTTCCGTCCTGGTTCCGACCCCGGTTCCAGGACCGTTTCCGTACCGGCCTCAGTACCGGACGGGCAGCTCCAGCAGCCCCCGGGCCCGCAGCGTGGGCCGGTGGCGCAGCCGCTCGACCGGCACGTCCAGGGCGAGGCCGGGGAACCGGCGCAGCAGCGCGGTGAGCGCCAGGGCGGTCTCCATCCGGGCGAGCGGCGCGCCCAGGCAGTAGTGGATGCCGTGCCCGAGGGCGAGGTGGCCGGCCTCCCGGCGGTGCAGGTCGAGCCGGTCGGGGTCGGTGAACTGCTCGGGGTCGCGGTTGGCGGAGCCGAGCGCGAGCAGCACGGTCTCCCCCGCCGGGACGGTGACGCCGCCGATGGTGACGTCCTCGCGCGGGAAGCGCCGGATGGCCAGCGGGGCGGGGCCGTCGAAGCGGGCGAACTCCTCGACCGCCGCGCCGATCAGCTCCGGTTCGGCGCGCAGGGCGGCCAGTTGGCCGGGGTGGGCGAGCAGGGCGAGGACGGCGTTGGCGATCAGGTGGACGGTGTTCTCGTAGCCGGCGAAGAGGATGAGGAAGGCGAGCGAGGTCAGCTCGTCCTCGCTGAGGCTCCCGCCGTCCGCCTGGTCGTCCCGGGCGGCGATCAGGTCGGAGAGCAGGTCGTCGCCGGGTTCGGTGCGCTTGCGCTCGATCAGGCCGGTGAAGAAGCCGAGCATCGCCTTGACGGCGGCCCGGGCCGCCTCGGGGTGGTCGGGGTCGGGGGTGATCAGGGCGTCGGTCCAGGCGCGGAAGTCGTGCCGGTCGTCCTCGGGGACGCCGAGCAGGTCGCAGATCACGGTGATCGGCAGCGGCGCGGCGTAGGTCGCGAGCAGGTCGGCGCGGCCGAGCGGCTCGATGGCGTCGAGCAGCTGCTCGGCGACCTTCTCGATCGGCTCGCGCAGCGCGGCGACCCGGCGCGGGGTGAAGGCCTGGGAGACCAGCCGCCGGATCCGGGTGTGGTCCGGCGGGTCCATGTTGAGCAGGTTGGCGTCCAGCGCGGGCGGCAGTGCGAAGCCCCAGTAGTTGCCGGGCGCGGCGTGCGCCTTGTCGAGGGCGAGCCGGGGGTCGGCGAGCCCCTGGCGGACGTCGGCGTAGCGGGTCACCAGCCAGAACGGCAGGCCGTCCGGGCCGACGACCCGGTGGACCGGGGCGTCGGCGCGCAGCCGGGCGTAGCCGCCGTACGGGTCGGCGATCAGGGAGGTCAGGGAGAGGTCGGGCGAGGTCACCGGGCCAGCCTACGGGTACCGGGTCGGCACCCTGGCGGGCCGTCAGGTCCGGACCTATTGTCAGCGAACATGACATGTCTACGCCGCGCCGCCGGACTGGCCGCCGCCCTCACCGGAACGCTCGCCGCCCTGCTGGCCCCGGCCGCCGCCCAGGCCGCCCCGGCCGGCTGCCGCACCTCCGCCACCGTGCCGCTGGACGCCGAGCAGGCCCGCCTCCAGGATGCCCGCACGGCCGCCTTCACCGAGCGCTCCGGCCTGGGCGAGCTGCCCGGGGCGTTCCCCTCCGCCCTGTGCGCCGCCCGCAGCGCCCGGCAGGCCGAGCGGGTGGTGACCACCTGGGGCCGGACGCTCTGGCAGGCCGGCCTGGACCGTGCCCAGGGCCACCGGCCGAGCGGCGAACTGCCCGCCCGGGACGACCGTCCGCTGTACTGGACCAGGCTCGCCATGACCGTCCAACTCGCCCGCTGGCAGCCCCGGTTCGAGGTCGACCACGCCGCGCTGCGGGCTCGCTTCGAGGACGCCTCGCGCGGTCTGGACGACGGCTTCGACGCCGCCCCCGGCGTCCGGCGGATCTTCGTCAGCGGCTTCGACCCGTTCGGCCTGGACGCCGAGCCGCGCCGCGCCAACCCCTCCGGTTCGGCCGTGCTGCAGCTGCACGGGCAGCGGATCACGCTCGCCGACGGCGGCACCGCCGAGGTCCGGGCGGTCGTGCTGCCGGTGCGCTACGGGGACTTCGACCGCGGCATCGTGGAGCGTGCCTTCACCCCGCACCTGCGGCCGGGCCTGCAGTCCGCCGACCTGATCACCAGCATCAGCCAGGGCTACCCGGGCAAGTTCACCCTGGAGGCGTGGGCCGGGCGCGCCCGCTCGGCCGACCCGGCCACCGACAACGTGGCCGCGCTCTCCGGCGGCACCTCGCTGCACCCGGTGGACGCCCCGGGCCTGGGCGCCGGGCCGCAGTTCATCCGCACCACCCTGCCGACCGGCGCCATGGCGTCCGTCCAGCAGCCCTTCCCGGTGCTGGTCAACGCCTTCGTCACCGAGATCCCGGCGGGCGCCGGTGCCCCCGTCTTCCGGCCGGACGGCCCCACCCCCGGCTCCCGGGCGGTCGCCGGTGGCGGCGGCGGGTACCTCTCCAACGAGGTCGCCTACCGCTCCAACCGGCTCCGCCTGTTCCTCGCCCCGGACCTGCCCGGCGGCCATCTGCACACCCCGGTGCTGACCGGGCTGCCGGCCGATCCGGCCCTGCTCACCGCGCCGGAGTTCGAGCGGAACGAGGCCGCGATCGGCGACGAGGTGCGGGCGATCCTGAGCACCGCCCGGCTCTGACGGGCCGTCCGGACGGACTGCACGTACGGGCCGCACGTACGGGCCGCACGTACGGGCCCTGCGGCGGGCACCCGCTCACGCCGGGGGCGGGTTTGGCCTCGCCGTGGTCGTCGGAGCAGACGATGGCGGTGTCGGGGAAGTGGTGGAGCAGGCCGGTGGCG
>NZ_JBEXJK010000424.1:0-6826 GCF_040609095.1 Kitasatospora sp. NPDC004799 | reverse complement strand
GCGGGGCGCGGCCCCCCGCCCCGGCCGCGGGGGGGCGGGGGGCCCCCCCCGCCGGGGCGCGGGCGGGGGCGGCCCGGCCCCCCGCCCGCCCCCCGCCCGCCCGGGTCAACCGGCCTGCCGCGCGGCCATGTCGAGGATGCCGGCGGTCACCGCCGCCGGGTCGTCGGTGGGCAGCGCGTGCCCGGCGCCGGGGACGACCTCGACCCGGGCGGCGGGCACCAACCGGTGCAGGCGGTCGGCGACGCCCCGGGCGTCGTGCAGGGCGCTGCGCTCGCCGAGGAGGAAGAGGGCGGGGGCGGTGAGGCGGCCGAGTTCCCCGTCGGTGAGGGTGGCGGCCGGGGGGAGCCGGCGGCGGAAGCCCGTCGAGGCGCGGACCAGGGCCATCAGCTCCGCCTCCAGGACGGCGCTGTTGCCGACCAGTCGGGCCAGCCGGGGGCGCAGCGGGCGCGGGGCCAGGGCGGCGAGGCCGCCGAGGACGAGCCAGGTGTAGAAGCGCCGGTCCAGGTCGGCGAGCCCCGCCGGCTCGACCAGGGTGAGCGTGGCGGTCCGGCCGGGGTGGTGGATCTGGTGGTTGAGGGCGATCCAGCCGCCGTAGGAGCAGCCGACCAGGTGGGCGGCGGGCAGGTCGAGGGCGGTGAGCAGCTCCTCCAGCCAGCCGGCGGCGTCGCGCCCGTCCGTGACGGGCGCGCTCTGCACGCTGGCGCCGGGTTCGCCGACGGTGTCCACGGCGATCACCGGGTGCCGCGCGGCGAGGGCGTCGAGGTGGCGGTGCCACATCAGCGCGTTGCCGCCGGAGCCGGGCAGCAGCACGATCGGCGGCCCCTCGGCGGGGCCGGTGCGGTACACCCGGGTGGTCCCGTAGCCGGTGGGGACGTCGAGCGGCGTCCACGGCCCCGGCCGGAGTTCGGTCAGTGCGCGCTCGTAGGCGGCGCGGAAGCGGGCTTCGGCCCGGTCGTTCCTGAACTCGCCGATTCTCATGGTACATGTGTATCACATGCATGATACGGGTGTACCAGAAGAAGTCGGTCGAACGTACGGAGGCCGCGATGACCGCGAAGGTCGACCACGAGGAGCGCCGTCGGCAGATCGCCGAGGCGCTGCTGCGCATCGCCGACACCCAGGGCCTGCAGTCCGCCAGCATGCGGGCGGTCGCGACCGAGGCCGGTGTCTCGCTGCGGCTCGTGCAGTACTACTTCACGACCAAGGAGGGTCTGCTGCTGGACGCCCTGGCCAGGCTCGGCACCCAGCTCCAGGCCCGGATGGAGCGCTGGATCGGCCCGGCGCGCGCCCCCCGGGAGGTGGTGACGGCGGTGCTGTCCTGCATCCTGCCGACGGACGCCGAGAGCCGCCGGATCACCAGGACGTACGCGGCGTACTACACGCTGGTGCTCGGCGACCCCGAGGTGCTGGCGAAGCAGGCCGCGCAGCCGCCGGTCGTGCTGGAGGGCTTCCTCGCCGAGCAGCTCCGGGCGGCGCAGCGGGCCGGGGGGATCGGGCCGGAGAAGGACGTCGAGGCGGTCGCGGCCGGGCTGCTGGCGATGGTGAACGGGCTCGGCTCCAGTGTCCTGGGCGGCCAGCGCACCGGCGAGCAGGCGCTGGCCGTCCTCGCCTACCACCTGGACGAGCTGTTCGGGCGGCCGGAAGCGGGCTGACCCGCCGTGCGGGACGGGTCGGCGTCCGGTGTGGTGGGCGAGGCGGGTCGGCCTCCGGTACGGCGTCCGGTACGGTACGGCGTCCGGCACGGCGGGCGGGCACCCCGTGCGGCACGGGGGTTAACACCCGTACGGGACGGGTGCTTTCCCCGTTCTGCGGGTAGGCGTGCCGCGACCAGACTCTGGGCATGCCCGCGCAGCCCGTGATGACGACCGAAGCGCCCGAAGCCCCTGACCCCCGGTCGGGGAGCGGCGGCAGCGACTTCGCCCAGTTGACCCGCCGGATAGCCGCCGAAGGCCTGCTGGCCCGGCGCCCCGGCTACTACGCCGTCCGCGCGGGCCTGGTGCTCGCCGCCTTCCTCGGCGGCTGGTACGCCCTGTTCGCGCTGGGCGACACCTGGTGGCAGCTGGGCCTGGCGGCGGCGATGTCCGTCGTCTTCACCCAGCTCGGCCTGCTCGCCCACGACCTGGCGCACCGTCAGGTCTTCGACCGGCGGCGGCCGAGCGAGATCGGCGGCCGGATCGTCGCCAACCTGCTGATGGGCATGAGCTACGGCTGGTGGATGAACAAGCACACCCGCCACCACGCCAACCCGAACCACGAGGAGCGGGACCCGGACGTCGCGCCCGAACTCCTGGTGTGGTCCAAGCGGCAGGCCCGGCAGGCGGGCGGCCTGGCCCGGTTCATCGGCCGCCGGCAGGCGTACCTGTTCGTCCCGCTGCTCCTGCTGGAGGGCCTCAACCTCAGCTTCAACAGCTTCCGCGCGCTGCGCAGCCCCGTCATGAAGCGCCCGGTGCTGGAGGGCGTGCTGCTGGTGGTCCACTTCGCGGCGTACTTCGGGCTGGTGTTCGCCGCCCTCCCGGCCGGCAAGGCGGTCGCCTTCCTCGCCGTGCACCAGGCGCTGCTCGGCGTCTACCTGGGCTGCGTCTTCGCCCCGAACCACAAGGGCATGCTGATGGTGACGCCGGAGATGCGGCTCGACTTCCTGCGCCGCCAGGTGCTCACCTCGCGCAACGTCCGCGGCGGGCCGGTCCTCGACGCGGTGATGGGCGGCCTCAACTACCAGGTGGAGCACCACCTGTTCCCCAGCATGCCGACCCCGGCGCTCGGCCGGGCCGCCCGGATCACCCGGGAGTTCTGCGCCGAGAAGGGTGTGCCGTACTGCGAGGCCGGCCTGTTCCACTCCTACCGGGAGATCTTCGCCCACCTGCACCGGGCGGGCGAGCCGATCCGCTCCGGCGGCTGACCGTCACGTCTCCGGCGGGCGGCTTGTCACATCCGGCCGCCGGGATCCGTCGGTGGGGCAGAGGCAACGACACCGACGGTACGGAGGAACAGCGGGATGCTGACGAACATCATGTACGTGACGGTCTACGTGACCGACCAGGACCGCGCGCTGGGGTTCTACGTCGACGGGCTCGGCCTGGAGAAGCGCATCGACCACCCGGGCCCGGACGGACGGTTCCTCACCGTGGCCGTCCCGGGCAGTGCGCTGGAGATCGTCCTGTGGCCGCACCCGGAGTCGGCCGGGCTGCCGGCCGGGGTGCAGCCCGGAACGGGGGTGCCCGGGCCGGTCTTCATCGAGTCCGACGACCTGCGGGCGGACTTCGAGGTGCTGCGCGGGCGCGGCGTGACCTTCGAGCAGCCGGAGCCGGAGGACTACGGCTTCGGCATCCGGATCGAGGCCGTCGACCCGGACGGCAACCGGATCGCGCTGCGCCAGCGCGCCGCCTGGCAGGGCGGTGGAAAGGCCTGAACACCGCCGTCCCGCACGGGAGCCGGATCCGCCGGCTTCCCGTGCGGGACGCTTTCCGGCCGCGCCGCCCGCCCGGTTCCGCGTTCGCGCCCGTACGATGCCCGGACGGGGTGGGCGGAGGCCGGGGGTGGATGTGGTTCGGTTCTGGCTGCGATGGGTGCTGATCGCGGTCCTGGGCGCGGTGGTCGTGCTGTGCGGCTGGGCGGGGTGGCGGAACTACCGCGACACGGCCATCCCGGCCCCGCCGGACGTCCCGGGGCTGGCGCGGGACGCGGCGACCGGGGAGGCCCGCCGGACGGCCGAGGAGCGGATGGCCGGCCGGGTCGACCGGCTGCCCGAACTGCTGCCGTGGGCCCAGGGGTTGGGCCGGTCGACGGTCGACGTGTGCCGGACCGACTACCGCGGTGACCTGTTCGCCCGGGGCAAGTGGCTGCCGGTGGCCTGCGAGCGGACCGTGAACGTCTACCTGGCCTTCGACGGCGGCGACGTCCGCGCCCGGCTGGCCGACCTGGACCGGTACCTGGAGGGCCAGGGCTGGCTGAGTTCGGCGCGGTGGAAGGGCCTGGTCGCGGCCGACGAGTACGACCACCAGCCGCCCGCCGACCCCACCCCGGAGGAGGTGGCGGCCGCGGCGGCGCGGCCGATCGCCCCGTCCGTGGAGTTCGGGCTGTCGACCGGCGAGGCGGTGCGGACAGAGCTGGCCGTGAGCGTCGCCCCGCCGCCCGGCCCCGAACTCCTGACCTCCGGCGAGGACTACTGGTTCGAGAAGTACGGCGGCCGGCGCTACCGCAACGACGAGGGCCAGCGCTCCGAGTACCTGACCTGGCAGCCGGTGCGGCCGGGCGAGGTCACCGCCGCGGCCGGGGGCCGGTACGTGGCGGTCCTGGGCTTCACCACCAGGTACCTGCAGGCGCAGTGAACGGCGGCGGCCCGGGCCCCTCACCCGGGCCCCTGCCAGGCTCCGGGCGGCGCTGCGCTTCGACTGACCGGCCGGCCGTGCGCGCCGGGGCGGCTGGTGGCGGCCGGTGGCGGCGGGGCTCAGGCCGTCCAGCGAGGATCGCGCCCCGAGGCGGCCAGCGCGCGGTCCCACGCGGAGGCGTCGGCCGGCAGCGCCACCGACGCGGCGAAGCCCGCGTACTGCCGGTACAGCTCGGCGTTCTCCGCCACGACCTCCCCGGCCAGCAGTGCGAGCTCCTCGTCGACCTCGATCCGCCCGCCGGTCGCCCGGGCGACGTCCCAGCCGTGCAGCAGCAGCTCCAGGATCAGCATCCGGGCGATCCCGACCGCCGGCACCGGGGCGCCGCCGAGGTCGACGTCCCCCTCCCAGGCGGCCGGCTCCGCCCAGGCCGCGACCGCGCGCTCCAGCTGGACGGCGTAGGCGGAGCGCCAGTCGGCGTCGGCGGTGAAGTCCCGCGCACCCAGCTCCGCGGGCAGCTCGGCCCGCCGGGCCCGGTGCTCCAGGCCGTGCGAGGTGTAGAGCACCCAGTGGTTGATCAGCGCACGGGTGTCGAACTCCGTGCAGGGCGTCGGCGCGTCCAGCGCCTGGCCGGCCGGGACGGCGGCGGCGACACCGGCCGCCACGGAGGCGGCGCGGGCCAGGAAGGGGTGCATCGGGTGGGCGTTCATGGCGCCGATTCTGGTCCGGGCCGCACCGGGCGGTCTTGAAGAAACGCGACGGCCCCTAGCCTGGCGGCATGGCCATGCACCCTTCGGACACCGCCCCCGACCTCGGCCGCGGCGTGCTCCACCCCGCCCGGGCGGCCGAGCTGATCACCGTGGACCGGCTCGCGCCCGACCCGGAGGTGGCGCGGTTCGTCGAGTACTACTGGCTGGTGCGCTGGGACCTGCGCGGCCGGCCGCCGTACGAGCAGAAGGTGCTCGCCCACCCCAACGTCCACCTGGTCTTCGAGGCCCCGCGGGCGCGCGTGTACGGGGTGGACCGCTCGCTCTTCGTCCGCCGGCTGGAGGGCGCCGGGCACGTGCTGGGCGTGCGGTTCCGCCCCGGCGCCTTCCGCCCCTTCGCCGGGCACCCGGTGAGCGGGCTGGCCGACCGCTCCGTGCCCGCCGCCGAGTACTTCGGGCCCGAGGCCGACCGGGTCAACGCGGAGATCCTCCGGGCGCCCGGCAGCTCCGCCGCCCTGGCCGATGCCCTCCTCCGCCCCCGGCTGCCCGCGCCCGACCCGCTCGCCGCCGAGGCGGCCGCCGCGGTGGACCGGATCACCGGCAGGCCGGACCTGTGCCGGGTGGACGAGCTGGCCGCCGAGCTGGGCCTGACCGTCCGCCGCCTCCAGCGCCTGTTCGCCGAGTACGTCGGCGCCTCCCCCAAGTGGGTGCTGCGCCGCGCCCGCCTCCACGAGGCCGCCGAACGCGCCGGTACGGACGGCGGGTTGGACCTGGCCGCGCTCGCCGCCGAGCTGGGGTACGCCGACCAGGCGCACCTCACCCGGGACTTCACCGCCGCCGTCGGCGTCCCCCCGGCCCGCTACGCGGGGGCCCGCTGACAGGCCCCTACGCCCCCAGGAAGCGCTGCAGCTCGTCCAGCAGGTAGTTGGCCCCGGTGTACCCGATGCCCTGGAACCAGAGCTGGTCGTCCACCGGGAACGCCCGGTGCCCCTTGACCGCCCCCAGCGCCTGCCAGGCCGGGCTCGCCAGGGCCGCGTTGGCGCCCGACAGCTCCGGATCGCCGTACGTCGCGTACAGCAGGAGGTCGCCGTCGGCCCTGGCGAGCTGGTCGAGCGGGATCTCGACGTCCGACTGGTCGGTGTTCTGCGCGTCCGGCCGGCCCACCTGGGCGTCGGCGAGCACCGACCCGGGGAAGCTCTGCCGGCCGAACAGCCGGATGCCGCCGCCCTCCACGAACCGCACCAGGCTCACCTTGCGCCCCGACGGCTTCGTCGCGGCCACCGCCTGCGCCACCTGCCCGGCGTGCTTCTGGTACGCGCCGACGAAGGCCGCCGCGGCCGCCTCCCGGCTCAGCGCCTGGGCGTGCAGCTGGAAGTTCGCCTTCCACGGCGCCCCGGCGGTCTGGGTGAGCACGGTCGGGGCGATGTCCCGCAGCTGCTCGTAGCGGTCGCCGTCGCGGGCCTGGTTGGAGAGGATCAGGTCCGGCCGCAGCGCCCGTACGGTCGGCAGGTCGGGCGCGCCGGCCGGGCCGACCAGCCGGATCCCGGCCGTCCGGGAGGCCGGCCAGTACTCGGGGTAGCGGGTGTCGCGGCCCGGCAGCGCGGCGCCGACCGGGGTGATGCCGAGGGTCAGCGCGGAGTCGAGCACGTCGGTGTCCAGCACGACCACCCGCATCGGCGCGCCCGGCACCACCACCGGGCCGGTGGCGGCGTTCACCGTCACCGGCGGCACCGGGCTCGGGGACGGCGAGGCGGCGGTGGCGCGATGGGCTCGGTCTGGAAGGCCGAGGACACC
>NZ_JBEXJK010000423.1:0-6830 GCF_040609095.1 Kitasatospora sp. NPDC004799 | reverse complement strand
TCCACCAGGTGTGACATCGGCCACATCCGCCCCGCCGGGCGCCGGCCGGCCACCGGCCGCAACAGGCAAACCCGCAGGTCAACTTCGCCGCCCGGCAGGATCTCGGCCGGACGCACCGGCGGGGCCTCGTTGCGGACCTCGACCCGCAGCCGGCGGCCCTTCGCCCGGACCCGTACGTGCACCGCCGCCTCCGGGGCGTACTTGGTGATGTTGGTGAGCGCCTCCTGGACGGTGCGGTAGGCGGCCCGCTCGACCGCCTCCGGCCACGGGCGGTCGCCGGGGAGCAGCTCGGTGTCGGCGGCCAGGCCGCTCTCCTCGATCAGCCGGGGCAGGTCGGCCAGCCGGGGCTGCGGGGCGAGCGGGGCGTCCGGCAGCCCGCCGGTGCCGCGCAGCACCCCGACCATCTGGCGCAGTTCGTCCAGGGTCCGTACGGCCAGTTCGCGGATGGTGCGGGCGGTGGTCACCGCGGCCGGGTCGGCGCTGCTCACCTGGAGCGCGCCGGCCTGGATGCTGATCAGGCTGACCTGGTGCGAGACCACGTCGTGCATCTCCCGGGCCAGCCGGCCGCGCTCGCTGATCAGCACCCGCTCGGCCAGCAGCCGGCTCTCCCGCTCCTGGCCGCGGGTCAGCTCGTCCAGGCGGGCGGCCAGTTCCCGCCGGGTGCGGGCGAGCAGACCGGTGGCGGCCGGGCCGGCCGCCAGCATCACGGCCTGGATGGCGTCCAGCGCGGTGGCGCGGCTGAGGTCGAGGACGTCCTCCGGCAGCGGCCAGTGGAAGAACTCGACCAGGGCGAACAGGGTGCCGCAGGGGATCACGACCCGGGGGCGGGGGCGCTCGGCGGCCACCGAGTAGACGGCCGCTATCGGGGCCAGCCAGATCTCGTCCACCCAGCTGCCCGGCATGGTGAGCAGCAGCACCGTCACCGGGAAGCGGCGGCGCCAGAACAGCGCGACGGCGGCCAGCGTGGACAGCGACACCTGCCACCAGGCGGCCTCCCGGGCCACCAGGGCGGCGTCCAGCAGGGAGTAGAGGACGGGCAGCAGCAGCATCAGCCAGGGGGCGGTGCACCAGGCCGGCAGCCGTCTGGACGGCAGTTGGTCGGCGGCCGTCATGCCCCGTCGCCGGGCTTGGGCCGGACCAGTCCGGCCCGGTGGGCCAGGACGGCGGCCTGGACCCGGTTGGCGGCGCCGAGCTTGCCGAGGATCGCGCTGATGTGGTCCTTGACCGTGCCGGTGCCGAGGAAGAGCCGGTCGGCGATCTCGGCGTTGGACAGGCCCTCGCCGAGCAGCGAGAGCACGTCGAGCTCGCGGCCGGTGAGGGTGCGGGCGAGCGAGGTGGCCTCGGCGTCCGGGCCGCCGCCGTCCACGTAGCCGCCGATCACGGTGCGGGTGACGGTCGGGGAGAGGATGTTGCCGCCGGCCGCGAGCACCCGGACGGCGTGCACCAGCTGCTCGGGGGCGGTGTCCTTGAGCAGGAAGCCGGCCGCGCCGGCCCGCAGCGCGGTCCCGATGTACTCGTCGGTGTCGAAGGTGGTGAGCATCGCCACGGCGGGCGGGTCGGGCAGGGCGCGCAGGCGGCGCAGCACCGAGATGCCGTCGAGGTCGGGCATCCGGATGTCGAGCAGCACCACGTGCGGGCGCAGCCGCTGGACGTGCTCCTCGGCCTGCCCGCCGGAGCAGTCGCCGACCACCTCCAGGTCGGGGGCGGAACCGACGATCAGGCCCAGGCCGGAGCGGACCAGGATCTCGTCGTCGACGATCAGCACGCGGGTGGTGGTGATGGTGCCTCCTCGGTTCGGGCGGCCGGGTCGGGGCGGTCCGCGTGGGTCTTTCGAGAGTAGGGGCAGTGGTGCCCGGCCGCCGAACGTGCGGGGGGGTATCCACCCCCGCCGTTCGGCGGGGGTGGGAATCCGCTACCCGGTTCACGCATTTCTCAGGTTCGGTGGTGAAACATGGAGTTGGCTGACCCTTTTCCGGCCGGTTCCCATTCGGGCGGTCGGCCGGGTGAGGCCGCCGGTCAGTTCGCCGGGCCCGAGCGGGCGCCCGGCGGCGGGCCGTTCGCGGATGCGCCCCACCATCTGATCGTTTGGAATTGAGCTGTGTCGTCCACTGTGAAGTCGGAGCCGTCCGCCACCTCTCCCGGGCCCCGGCCCGGTGGCGCGCTCGACCGCTGGCGTCCGAGGGCCGCCGCGGCCTCCGTCTGGTACCTGCGGCTGATCGCCCTGCTGAACGTGGCGACGGTCCTGCTGGTGCCCTTCCGGGACCAGGTCTACGAGCACAACGAGGGCGAGTACTTCACCCCGTACCTGATGACCGCCGGCCTGGCCAGCGCGGTGCTGTCGGTGTTCCTGGCGATCGCGATGCGGCGGCGCAAGCGGGCCGCGTGGATCTTCAACACGGCGCTCGGCGGGATGTTCGCGCTGCTGTACCTGACGTTCATGCTGCTGCCGGACGAGCGCTTCGACACCCACCCGCTCAACTACGTCTCCACCGTCCTGACCTGCCTGTTCGTGCTGGCGCTGCTGATCGGGCGGAAGGAGTTCACGTCCAAGGGCGACAGCTCCAACCCGAAGACCGCGGCGGCCACCTTCGTCGGCGGGCTGGCGTTCGGCGGCGCGCTCGGCGCGGTGCTGGTCTGGCTGACCAACGAGCTCTCCGGCGCCGGCTTCTGGGACCTGTTCCGGTACTCCGTCGGCCGGATGATCACGATCACCCCGTCCGAGCACCTGCGCTCGGTGATCGCCGCGCCGACCTGGGTGAACGCCGCGATCAACTTCATGGGCGCGGTGCTCTTCCTGCTGGTGCTGTACGTGGCCTTCCGCAGCCCGCGCGGCAAGGAGCTGCTCACCGCCGAGGACGAGGCCCGGCTGCGCGGCCTGCTGGAGAAGCAGGGCGAGCGCGACTCGCTCGGCTACTTCGCGCTGCGCCGGGACAAGGCGGTGATCTTCTCCCCCAGCGGCAAGGCGGCCGTCACCTACCGGGTGATCGGCGGCGTCTCGCTCGCCTCGGGCGACCCGATCGGCGACCCGGAGGCCTGGCCGGGCGCGATCGACGCCTGGCTGGCCGAGGCCCGCGAGCACGCCTGGGCGCCGGCCGTGATGGGCGCCTCCGAGGAGGCCGGGGTGATCTACGCCCGGCACGGGCTGGACGCGCTGGAGCTGGGTGACGAGGCGATCGTCGAGCTGGACGAGTTCTCGCTGGACGGCCGTGCGATGCGGGTGGTCCGGCAGGCCTACAACCGGGTCAAGCGGGCCGGGTACACGGTGCGGATCCGCCGCCACGAGTCCATCTCCGAGGAGGAGATGGCGCAGCTGGTGGCCAAGGCCGACGAGTGGCGCGACGGGGCGACCGAGCGCGGCTTCTCGATGGCGCTCGGCCGGCTCGGCGACCCGGGCGACGGCCGCTGCGTGATGCTGGAGTGCCACGACGGGGACGGCGAGCTCAAGGCGCTGCTGAGCTTCGTGCCGTGGGGCCCGGACGGGCTCTCGCTGGACCTGATGCGCCGGGCCCGGGACACCGAGAACGGCCTGATGGAGTTCATGGTCATCGAGCTGCTGCAGCGCGCCGACGAGGTGGGGCTGAAGCGGGTGTCGCTGAACTTCGCGATGTTCCGCTCGGTTTTCGAGCGCGGTTCGCGCCTCGGCGCCGGCCCGGTGCTGCGGCTGTGGCGTTCGATCCTGGGATTCTTCTCGCGCTGGTGGCAGATCGAGTCGCTGTACCGCGCGAATGCCAAGTACCGGCCGATCTGGGAACCGCGCTACCTGCTCTTCGTGAAGAGCAGCGAGATTCCGCGGATCGGCATCGCGAGCGCGCGCGCCGAGGGATTCATCGTCGCGCCGAGCCTGCCCGCCCTGTTCCGCCGCCGGCACGCCCGGGCCGCCGTGGTGGCGCCCCGGGTCCCGGTGTCGGCCCGGGACGGGAAGGGGTAGCCCTCCGTCGGGGGGCGGAGGGAGCCGGTCGGTCGAAATGGGGGGCTGACGGGGCGACCGCCTCCCCCCAGAGGATGACCCGACTCCGCATCCGTGCCGATGTGGCTCTGTTTATGGGCTTCTAATGTTGGAGTAGTCGAGAGTTCGGGGATTCGGAGAAACGGTTGTGATGCACAGGACCCACGCGGGGGGCGTGCGAAAGGGGCCGCTGGCATTCGCCGGATCGGCCGCTGTCGCCGAGTGGGGCACGTTGTTCGCGACGGTCCGGGACGCGGTGGTGCGAAAGAAGTTCGCCGCGGTTCCGCTGGCCACGGTGGCGACGTTTCTGATCCTGCTGTTCAGCATCGTCCAGCACCTGCCGGGCGGCGAGCGTTTCGTCAACAACATCGGGGTGGTGCGGGCGGCGCTGCCGCTGGACGTCTCGCTGCTGCGGACGCCGCTCTCCCTGTACGTGCCGGCGCTGGACCTTCCGGTCTGGGGGGCGCTGGCCCAGGTGTTCGTGGTCTTCGCGATCGCCGAGATCGTGCTGGGCCGGCGGATGACCCTGGTGGTCGCCTACACCTGCACCCTGGCGGGCACGCTGTTCGCCCGGGTCGGCGTGGCGATCGGGCCGCACCACCTGTTCGGCTTCCCGAAGTGGGTCGCGTACGTGCGGGACACCGGGCCCTCGGCCGCGGTGGTGGCGCTGGCGATCTGCGTCGCGTTCCGCTGCCGGGCCTGGTTCACCGGCGGCCTGGTGGTGGCGGTGATGATCGGCGAGGCGGTCGTGCTGCCGAACCTGGCCGGTCTGGAGCACGTGGTCGCGGTGATCACCGCGCTGCTGATCGCCGTCTCGGTCGAGGTCTTCGGCGACTTCTGGCCGAGGGTGCTGGCCGGGGTCGGCGCCGCCACCTCGGTGGCCGCGGCCGCCTCGATGGAGGTCGCGGTGGAGGCCCGGCGGCGCCGCTCGGCGGGAGCCGTCATCCCCTGACGGGCGTTCGTTCCACCGGCCGCGTACGGGTGCCCGTACGCGGCCCTCGGGCGTCCGGGCGTCAGGCGTGCGGGAGCGGGAGCTCGAACCAGACGACCTTGCCCACCGCCTTGCGGGCGGTGCCCCAGCGTTCGGCGAGCTTGGTGACCAGGGTCAGGCCGCGGCCGGTCTCGCCGAGCTGCTCGGCCGGCTCCAGCGAGGGCAGGTTGTGGTTGTCGTCGCTGACCTCGACCAGCAGTTTGTCCACCCGGATCAGCTGCAGCGTCACGGTGTCCCGGGCGACCCGGACGGCGTTCGTCACCAGCTCGCTGACCAGCAGCTCGGTGGTGTCGCTGAGCGCCTCCAGGTGCCAGCCGGCCAGCTGCTCGCGGACCAGCGAGCGGGCCCGGCGGACCTCGCGGTGGTCCACGGTGAGGTCCCAGGTGGCCACCTCGGACGGGGCGACCCCGTCGAAGCGGGCCACCAGCAGGGCGACGTCGTCCTTGCGGTCGTCCGAGTGCAGCCGCCGCAGCACCTCGTCGCAGGCCTGCTCGGGGCTCTGCTGCGGGTCGATCAGGTTGCCGCAGAGCGCGGCCAGGCCGGCTCCTATGTCCCCGCCCCGGACCTCGACCAGGCCGTCGGTGCAGAGCACCAGCATCGAGCCGTCCGAGACGTCGATGGTCTTGGCGACGAACGGCACCCCGCCGACGCCGATCGGCGCGCCGGCCGGGATCTCCAGCAGCTCGCCGGTGCCGTCCGGGTGCACCAGGACGGGCGGGACGTGGCCGGCGCTGGCCAGCTCGCAGGTCCGGTTGATCGGGTCGTACACCGCGTACAGGCAGGTCGCGAGGTGGTCGTCGCCGAGCTTGTGGGCCAGGTTGTCCAGGTGGCGCAGCAGTTGGCCGGGCGGCAGGTCCAGGGCGGCGAGGGTCTGCATCGCGGTGCGGAAGCGGCCCATCGCGGCCGCCGAGTGGATGCCGTGGCCCATCACGTCGCCGACCACCAGGGCGACCCGGCTGCCGGGCAGCTGGATCGCGTCGAACCAGTCGCCGCCGACCTCGGCCTTGGGGTCGCCGGGCAGGTAGCGGTGGGCGATCTGCACGCCGGGGATCTGCGGCGGCCGGGTCGGGATCATCGAGCGCTGCAGGGTGGTGGCGACCCGGGCCTCGGCGCGGTGCAGCCGGGCGTTGTCCAGCGACAGCGCGGCGCGGACGGCCAGTTCCTTGAGGGTCGCGGCGTCGCTCTCGTCGAAGGGGGCGCGGTCCGGCAGCCGGAGCAGCTTGAGGATGCCCAGCACCGTGCCGCGGGCGGAGAGCGGGACGACCAGCATGGAGCGGCCGGAGACCACCGGGGCCAGCCGGGCGCCGCCGAGCGCGATCGCGTAGTCGACCGCGACGTCGGAGCTGACCACCGGGACCAGCACCGGCTGGTTCAGCTGCAGGGCCATCCCGGGCGGGGTGCGGCGGGGCATGCTGACCAGCGAGCCCTCGGCGAGCACGTGGTCCCAGGCGCCGCCGGTCTCGTTGTAGACCAGGGCGACTCGGCGCAGCATGGTGTCGTCGTCCGGGCGGGCGGCGGGCAGTTCGGAGTCCGAGATCAGCCCGTCCACCAGGTCCACGCAGGCGAAGTCGGCGACCCGGGGGACCAGCACCTGGCACAGCTCGTGGGCGGTGAAGCCGAGGTCCAGCGTGGTGCCGACCTTGCCGCCGACCTCGTTCAGCAGGGCCAGCTGCTCGCCGGCCTGCCCGTTGGTGAGGAACGGGCTGAGCCGGCCGCCGGGCGCGCCCTCGCCGCCGGCCGGGGCGGGGACCGGAACCGGGACGGCGGCGGTCGGGGCCTGGTCGGTCCGCAGCGGCGGGTGGCCGACGGCGGACGGCTCGACGGCGGTGTGCTCGATGGCGGTGAACGCGGGCTCGCGGCGGGTGATGGAGAAGAGCGGGCTGTCGTACGTCC
>NZ_JBEXJK010000422.1:0-6851 GCF_040609095.1 Kitasatospora sp. NPDC004799 | reverse complement strand
TGACACTGTTGGCCGCGCCGACCCAGACGTAGCCGCCGGGGGAGGACTCCAAGCCCGCGAAGATCACCGCCAACGCATCACAGCGTGCAGTTGATCAATTACCCAACACTTTCTGAGCCGGGCCGCCCGGGCACAGCCCGGGCACAGCCCAAGGCGCCCGCCACGACCGTTCGTGGCGGGCGCCCTGCTGTCGGGCACTGTGGCTCGGTGGGTCATCAGGCGGTGGCCAGGCAGAACTGCAGCAGCCCGGCGTCCACGTCGAGGACGATCTTCTTCATCTCCTTCCACGGCGGGTGGAAGGGGTTGGGCGAGGCGACCGCGTCGTTGCCCCACTCGACCGTGAAGCCGAGCACCTTGCCCAGGTGTTCGGGGTCGACGAAGTGCCGGGCGAAGACGTAGTCGTCGCTGGTCCCGCTGGTCGGGTAGAGGTGGAAGCCGGTCATCGGCTTGTACGGCACGCCGCGCACGCCGTAGACGCCCTGGCAGAACGCCTCGGCGAGCAGGCGGGCGCCGTCCTCGTCGCCCTTGGGGATGTACTCGGCGTACGCGAGGTCGTTGGGCAGGCCGCGCTTGCCGTCGTACTGGGGGTTGCGGAAGTTCATGTCGGGGTCGACCGACTGGTTGTCGTCGTCGCCCCAGTTGTAGAGCATGTCCTGGGCGTAGCTGTGGACGTCGACGAACCACCTGGTCCGCGGGTGCTGGTCCAGCAGCCAGCGGACGTTGCGGGTCTCCGGCTCGGAGAACGCGTACGGGCCCTCGTAGAGCATCGGGTGGCACGGGTCCGCCGACACCTGTGGGTCGGCGTTCGGGTCGAAGGCGGTGGCGAAGTCGAAGAGGAAGTCGTAGTTGCGGTTGAGGTCGATGCCGACGCAGCCCGGGTCCGGACTGCCGCCGGAGTTGGCCGGGTTGCGGTTCTTGCGCCACATCGGGTCGACGGTCTGGCTGTACTGCCGGCCGTCGGGGTTGACCAGCGGGTAGATGACCAGGTCCAGCCGGTGGAGCAGGGCCTCGACCTGGTCGGCGGTGAAGGTGGTGCCGCCGTAGCCGAGGCCGGTGCCGTCGCGGTGGGCCTCCAGCAGGTCGGCGGCGAAGTGGACGAGGACCTCGCAGCTGCCCCACTCACGGGCGTGCACGCCGCCGATCATCATCACGCAGTCCTTGGGGGCCAGCGCGGGTGTGCTGATCCTCAGGGCGTGGGCGACGTGGCCCTCGTAGGTGGGCTCGGGCAGGGTGATGAGCTGGGAGAAGCCGGGGTAGGCGGTGGCCAGGCTGGTCACGGCGGACTCGACCTCGGTGATGTTCAGGTACGGCATGACGGGCCTCCCGGGTCAGCCGGCGAGCTTGGCGGCCAGGCCGTGCGGGACGGCGTCGGCGGGGGCGAACCGGTCGTCGCTGCCGACCTCGGCCTGGGCGGCGCGCCCGGCCTCACTGGCGTTGCCGAGCCGGGTGACGGTGACGCCCTCGCGTTCGAGGGCAGGCACCTGGGCGGCCGTGGCGTAGACGTCGATGCCGATGCGGCCGTCCGCCTCGACGTGCGGACGTCCGCCGGTGTCGGAGCGGGTCTCGCGCAGCAGGGCGCGCAGGGCCTCCGGGTCCGCGGCGGTCACGCGGAGGCGCAGGATGTCGTCGTGCGGTTCGTTCGGAACGGCGGACATGGGGAACTTCTTCCGGGTGCCGTCGGCGGGCGGCCGGAGCGGTGTCCGGCGGCTCGACCGGCGGCGCCGATCCGTAGGTATATGTCCGACGTGTACCTCGTACACCTCAGGATGCGTCGCCGCCGTAGAAGTCGTCAAGGGGCGGCTCGGGCATCCCGTCGAGCAGGCTGTCCAGGCCGCTCAGCATCTCGGCCTCGTCGTCGAAGTCGGCGAACCGGGGCACCAGGGCGCGCAGCCGCGGGTAGTCGGCGGCGGGCAGCCGGTGCAGGCCGAGGCGCAGCGCCGGGTCCGGCTCGTTCGGGTTGTCGACCACCTGGCGCTTGTCCACCAGCAGGCAGCCCAGGTTCCAGGCGACGAAGGTGCGGTAGACGGTGAGCGCGCCGGCGTCGTCGAAGCCGGCCCGGCCGAGCACGGCCAGGATGTGCTCGGTGAGCTCCAGCACCGAGACCGGGCGGCGGGCCACCGGGACGGACAGCGGGCGGGTCGCGACCAGCGGCAGGATCTCGGGGTGGGCGTGCGCGGTGGCGGCGAACGCCTGGGCGATCCGGCGCAGTTCGGCGCGCCAGCCGTCCTCGTGCGGGCCGCGGCCGGCGCCGGCCCGCAGCCGGGCGTTGATCTCGTCGAAGTAGGCCTCGACCAGGCCGTCGATCAGCGCCTCCTTGCCCGGGGTGTAGCGGTACAGGGCCATCGACTCCACGCCGAGGTCGGCCGCCAGCCTGCGCATGGTCAGCGCGGCCAGGCCCTCGCGGTCGACCAGGGCCACGGCGGCGCCCAGCACCAGGGGGCGGCTCAGCCGGCCCCGCTTCTCGGGGGCGTCCTGCTCGGCCATCTCCGCACTCCTCCGGGTCGGTGGCAGCGTCGTCGGTCGGGCCCGGGCCGGACGGGCGGCTCGGCGGACCGGCGGTGGCGCGGGGCCCGCTGCCGGGGCGGGTCTTCGGCGGACGTCACTCAGCGGATACAGCACCAGGATACAAGGTAGGAATCGGGCGTAAACGGGTGAGCGGCTCTTGCTGCCCGGTTTCGCCGATCCCGCTGGTCAGCCGACCGCCGCCGGGGCGGTACGGGCGGTGGGCCGCGGAGCGGCGGGCGGCCGGGACGGTCGCGGTGCGTAGCCGGCCGGGCGGCCACGGTCGGTGCGGGCGGCGCCGTGGGGCGGGATCCGACGGGGTCGGCGCGGCGGCGCGGTGACCAGGACGGCCCGATCGGTCGCGGAACGTAGTTGTGCGGCGGAAGCCCTTCCCGTCGCCGGGTGGGGCGTGTGCGTCCCATGTCATGAGCCTTTCAAAGGTGCGGCTTTGCTGTCACGCTGCTGCTCCCGGCCCGCTCCCCACGAGAGGCTCCGATGAGAAGACTTCTGCCTGCCCTGACCGGCGCCGCCCTGTTCGCGGCGACCGGCCTCGCGGCGCTCGCCACCCCCAATGTGGCGAGCGCCGCGGACTGCACGCCCGCCCAGGTGGTGGCCAACGGCGGTTTCGAGTCCGGCGGTTCGCCCTGGACGGCGCCGAGCGGCGCGATCACCGCGGACAGCGGCCAGAGCGCGCACTCCGGCAGCTCCTACGCCTGGCTCGACGGCTACGGCTCCAGCCGCACCGACACGCTCGCGCAGTCCGTCACCCTCCCCGCCGGGTGCGGCACCGCGACGCTCGGGTTCTGGCTGCACGTCGACACCGCCGAGACGACCGGCGGCACCGCGTACGACAAGCTGAGCGTCAAGCTCGGCTCCACCACCCTGGCCACCTACTCCAACCTGGACGCCCGGGCGGGGTACGTGCACAAGAGCGTCGACGTCTCCGCCTTCGCCGGCCAGACCGTGACGCTCGCCTTCACCGGCGTCGAGGACGCCAGCCTGCAGACCAGCTTCGTGCTGGACGACGTCACCCTGGACGTCTCCGGCGGCACCACGACCCCGCCCGCCGACCCGACCCGCACCCCGGTCGCTCCGGCCTACACCGTCGACCTCACCAGCGACGCCTCCGGCGGCAGTTGGACCGGGCACGAGAGCGTGACCTTCAGCAACGCCTCGCCCACCGCGCTGAACGAGGTGTACCTGCGGCTCTGGGACAACGCCCACGGCAGCTGCCCCAGCACCCCGATCACGGTGACCAACGTGACCGGCGGCACGCCCTCGCCGCTCACCGTCGACTGCACCGCGCTCAGGATCACCCTGCCGGCCCCGCTCGCCCAGGGCCAGAGCGGCACGGTCGGCTTCGACCTCGCCATCACCGTGCCGAGCGGCGCGGACCGCTTCGGCCACGACGGCGCGTACAACTTCCTCGGCAACGCCCTGCCCGTCCTGGCGGTGCGGGACGCGGCCGGCTGGCACCTCGACCCGTACACCAACAACGGCGAGTCCTTCTACTCGGTGATCTCGGACTTCACCGTCACCCTGGACCACCCGACCGGCCTGCTGGTGCCCGCGACCGGCACCTCGGTGGACACCCCCGGCACGGCCGGACGGACCGTCACCAAGGCGACCGCGAGCAAGGTGCGCGACTTCGCGTGGGGCGCCGGGCCGTTCACGAAGATCTCCGGCACCTCCGCGGCTGGGGTGAAGGTCAACGTCTACTCGGTGGCGGGGATCAGCGCCGCCGACGCCAAGTCGATGCTCACCACCGCGACCACGGCCGTCGACTCCCACGCCCAGCGCTTCGGGGCCTACCCGTACGGCGAGTTGGACGCGGTGATCGACAACAACTTCTGGTTCGGCGGCATGGAGTACCCGGGCTTCGTCCTCGACCTGGTCAGCACCACGGCGCTGACCCACGAGATCGGCCACCAGTGGTGGTACGGCATCGTGGGCGACGACGAGTACACCGACCCCTGGCTGGACGAGTCCTTCACCGACTACGCCACCGACCTCGCCCTCGGCAAGACCGGCAACGGCTGCTGGAGCAGCGTCTCCTGGGCCTCCTCGGCGGAGCGGATCAGCAACTCGATGGCCTACTGGGACGCCAACTCCTCCCGGTACTCCACGGTCGTCTACGGCTACGGCAAGTGCGCCCTGCACGAGCTGCGCCGGACGATCGGCGACACCGCGATGACGACGCTGCTGCGGAACTACGCGCAGGCGCACTGGTACGGCGTCTCCACCACCGCGGAGTTCAAGGCCGCGGCCCAGGCCGCCACCACGGTGGACCTGACGTCCTTCTGGAGCCAGCACCGGCTGTGATTCGCCCGCTCGCCTCGGGGCGGGAGTCGCCTGTGCACCCAGGGCGCCGCCCCCGGTTCCGGCCGGGGGCGGCGCCCCTTGACGTCCAGGGGGGTCGGGAGGACGCTGTACGTGTACGACATAAACGTGTGCCGTATACGGACAGTCGAAAGCACACGACGAAGAGTCGCGAGCTCCCGGCGCTGACCCGACCGCTGGAGCGATCATGTCGAGCACCCACTACGTGGCGCTGCCGGACAGCTCCCGCGTTCCGCTCAGCGGAGCGCGGGTCATCGGACCGGCCGACCCACGGGCACCCCTGACCGTCACGGTCTACCTGCGGCGCGATCCCGACGCGCCCCCGCGGCCCGACGTCTACGAGCTGGCGATGCGGCCGCCGACCGACCGCGTCGCCCCCGACGACGACGCGTACGCCGCCGTCCACCGGTGGCGGGACACCGACCTCAAGGCGGTCGAGGCCTTCGCCGGGGAGCACCACCTCGCCGTCTCCAACGAGAACCCGGTGGCCCGCAGCGTCCAGCTGACCGGAACCACCGAGGACGTCGCGGACGCGTTCCGGGTCACCCTGGCCCGCTACCGCTACCAGGACGCCCACGACAACCCCCGGATCTACCGGGGCCGCGAGGGCGCGGTCAACGTCCCCACGGCGCTGAGCGGCATCGTCACCGGCGTCTTCGGCCTGGACGACCGGCCGATCGGCGCCAACCTGCTGATCCGCCGGGCCCTCACGGACCACGTGCTGCCGATCGCCGAGAAGGTGACGGGGCTGCCGGAGGGCGTCTTCCTCCCGACCGACCTGGAGGGCCCGTACGCCTACCCCGCGGGCACCGACGGCACCGGCCAGTGCGTCGCCGTGCTCGCCTTCAACGGCGAGACGCCGCCCGGCATCCCGTCCGGCGGCTACTCGCCCGACGCGCTGCGCAGGTTCTTCGCCGCCCTGGGCCGGCCGATGCCGGACATCAGCAACGTGGTGATCCCGAACGTCGGATCCACCGGCAACGACCCGGGCCGGGACGACGGCGGCCCGCTGCGGCAGGACACCACCGGCGAGATCATGCTCGACCTCGCGGTGGTCGGCTCGCTCGCCCCCAAGGCGAAGATCGTCGTCTACTTCAGCAAGTTCACCGAACAGGGGTGGGTCGACGTGATCCACCGGATCGTGACCGACACGGTCCACCGCCCCTCGGTGATCTCCGTCAGCTACGGCAACGCCGAGGAAGGCCGCACGGTGTGGACCCCCGAGGCGATCGACAGCGCCAACCGGGCCTTCCGCAACGCGGCCGAGAAGTTCATCAGCATCTGCTGCGCCTCGGGCGACGACGGCTCCAAGGACCAGGCGTTCGACGAGCGCGCCCACGCCGACTTCCCCGCCTCCAGCCCGCACGTGCTCGGCGTCGGCGGGACCCGGCTGGTGGTGGACCAGGGACAGGTGGTCAGCGAGACCGTGTGGGACGACGGCGTGGGCCACCGGACCGGGGGCGGGATCAGCAAGCTGTTCCCGGTGCCGCAGTTCCAGGAGGGCGCCGGCGTGCCCCCGTCGGCCAACCCTCCGCACGGGCGCGGCCGGGGCGTGCCCGACGTGGCCGCGCTCGCGGCCGGCAGTACCGGCGTGGTCGTGCCGAGCATCGACGGCGTGCACGCCCTGGTGGTCGGCGGCACCAGCGCCGCCGCCCCGATGTGGTCCGCCCTGCTGGCCCGGATCAACCAGGCCCTGCCGGGAGCGGCCCAGGTCGGCTTCCTCAACCCGCTGCTGTACGCGAAGTTCGCGACGGGCGTGCTGCGGGACATCACCAAGGGCAGCAACGGCGCCTACTTCGCCGCGAAGGGCTGGGACCCGTGCACCGGGCTCGGCAGCCCCGGCGGCCAGCGGCTGCTGGACGGCCTCAAGGCCCTGTGACCCGGACGTCGGACGTCCGCACGGGTCGGGCCCCCCCCCCGGCGGGGGGGGGTGTTAAGGGGAAAAAACCCCCCACCCCCACCACCACCCCCCCCACCCCCCCCACCAGAGACGGGAGGCCGCCCCCCCC
>NZ_JBEXJK010000421.1:0-6865 GCF_040609095.1 Kitasatospora sp. NPDC004799 | reverse complement strand
GGGCCGGCCCCCGACGTGACCGGCCCCGGCGAGCTGCGGGCCGGGCTCGACGCCCTGCCCGAGCCCGAGCAGCGCGCCCTGCTGCTCGACCTGGTCGTCACGCACAGCGCGAGCATCCTCGGGATGGCCCCCGGCGGGATCGACGACCCGCGGCAGCCGTTCCGCGACCACGGCGTCGACTCGCTGACCGCCATCGAGCTGCGCAACCGGCTCAACGCGGCCACCGGGCTCCAGCTCCCGGCGACCCTCGTCTTCGACTTCCCGACGCCCGAACAGCTGGTCAACCACCTCTACGGGCAGCTGTGCTCGCCGGAGAACCGGGTCGCCGGGCCGATGGAACGCCTGCTGCGCAAGGCCGTCGACGTCGGCCGCGCGCAGGACGGCCTCGACCTGCTGGCCACGGCGTCCCGGCTGAGCCCGGCCACCGACGCGCCCGAGGTCGAGACGGTCGCCCTCGCGGCCGGCTTCCTCCAGCCGTCGCTGGTCTGCCTGCCGTCCGCGCTGGCGTCCGGCGGCATCGAGGAGTACGGGCGGTTCGCCGCGGCGCTGGAGGCCGCCCGCGACGTCACGGCGGTCACCCTGCCGGGCTTCGCCGGTGACCCGCTGCCCGCGGACGCCGACGTCCTGGTCCAGGCGCTCGCCGACGCCGCGTCGGCCGTCGACGCGCCGGTGCTGGTCGGCCGCTCGGTGGGCGCGTGGCTGGCGCTGGCGACCGCCGGGGAACTGGAACGGCGGGGGGCCCGGCCCAGCGCCGTGGTGCTCGTCGACGGCTACCCCGACGACCTGCCGGGTGTGCTCACCGGCATGCTCGACGCCGGCCACCAGGTCCAGCCGGTCGACGACGACCGGCTGGTGGCCATGGGCCGCTACCTCGACCTGGCCGGCGTCCCGGAGCCCGTCACCGCGCCGGTGCTGCTGGTGGGCACCGGGGAGCGCTCGTGGCCCCGGCTGTCCACCACCGTCCAGGAGGTGCTCACCGTCCCGGGCGACCACTTCACCGTCCTGGAGGAGCACTCCGCGGCCACGGCGCTGGCCATCAGCACCTGGCTCCTCGACTTCAGCGGCTACGGGGCCGGGCTGTCCGCACTCAGGGGAAAGGACCACGCATGATCTGGGACAACGTCTACATCGGCGGAACGGGGAGGTACCTGCCGCCCCGCACGCCCGCGACAGAGGCCGTGCCGGACACCGCGACCATGCGGCGGCTGCTCGCGCTGTCGGACTTCGTGTCGTTCACCCGCTCCGACGACGTCACCGAGCACGCGATGGCCGTGCACGCGGCGATCGGAGCCCTGCGCGAGTCCGGCCTCAGCGGCGCCGACATCTCGATGGCCGCCTACGCCCAGATGGACCACCAGGACCACATGGCGTCCTCCTGCCACCTGCAGCGGGTCCTCGGCCTCGGCCACGCCCTCGTCTACGAGGTCGAGGCGACCAGCAACGGCGGCTCGGCCGCGCTGCAGTCCGCCGCCGCGCACCTGGTGGCCGACCCGGCCGCGACCGCGACCCTGGTCACGGCCACCGCCCGGTTCCTGCCGCCGCGGTGGGAACGCTGGCAGCCCACCATCGGGATCTTCCTGGCCGACGGTGCGGTCGCGGCCGTGCTCAACCGCGAGGGCGGCCGGGCGCGGCTGGTCGCGACCGCCAACAGCTCGGCGACCCAGATGGAGGTCCTCGCCACCCCGACGATCCCGGACCCCGAGGGCCACCGGAACCGTACGCCGATCGAGGTCACCGGCCTGGCCCCGTACCTGACGCTGATGAGCGGGGCACTGGTCACCGCGGTCGAGCAGGCCGCCAAGGAGGCCGGCGTCGGCGTCGGCGACATCACCAGGTTCGTCGTCACCGGTCTGGGCCTGGCCCAGCTGGAGGTCGTCGTGCTGGAGCCGCTCGGCATCGACCTGGGCCGCACCACCTGGCCGATGCTGCGCGAGCTCGGCCACGTCGGGCCGTGCGACCAACTGCTCGGCATCGACCACCTGCTGCACGACGAGACCCTGAAGCCCGGCGACACCATCATGTCGATCGGCCTCGGGATGGGCTCGCGGTTCACCGCGGCCCTGCTGGAGGTCACCGAGCCGCCCAAGCCCCGGACGGCCACCGTCCTCACCGAGCCGGTGCGCGCGCCGGCCGCCCCGCCCGCCGACGCGTACGTCATCGACCCCTCGGGCGGCGACATCTTCGGCGAGGCCGCCGCCCTGCGCGAGCGCGGCCCGGCCACGCCCGTCGAACTGCCCGGCGGCGTGTCGGCCTGGGCCGTCACCGGGCACGACCTGGCGAAGAAGCTGCTGCTCGACCCGAGGGTCTCCAAGGACGCGAACAAGCACTGGCCCATGTGGCGCGACGGCGACATCCCGCCGGACTGGCCGCTGATCATGTGGGTCGCGATGCAGAACATGTTCACCGCCTACGGGGCCGACCACACCAGGCTGCGCAGCCTGGTGGCCAAGGCGTTCACCCCGCGCCGGATCGAGGCGACGCGGCCGCGCGTCGAGGAGATCACGGCCGGCCTGATCGCCGACCTGGCCGCGGTGCCGCCGGGGCAGGCGGTCGACCTGCGCGCACGGTTCGCGTTCCCGCTGCCGATCCAGGTCATCACCGGACTGTTCGGGCTGACCGCGCGGACGGGCGCGGACCTGCGGCGGCTGGTGGACGCGGTGTTCAGCCTCGACGCGGACCCGGCGGGCGTGCAGGCCGCCTCCGGCGAGCTGTACATGCTGCTCAAGGAACTGGTGGCCGCCAAACGGCGCGACCCCGGCGACGACCTGACCAGCGACCTGATCGCCGCGCAGGAGGCGGACGGCACCCGGCTGTCCGAGCGGGAACTGCTGGACACCCTGCTGCTGACCATCTCCGCCGGCTTCGAGACGACCGTCAACCTGCTCGACCACGCCGTCCACGCGCTGGCCACGCACCCGTCCCAGCTCGCCCTGGTCCGGTCCGGGACCAGTACGTGGGAGGACGTGGTGGACGAGACCCTGCGCTGGCAGGCGCCGGTGCCGAACCTGCCGCTGCGGTACGCCGTGGAGGACATTTCCGTGGACGGCGTGCGGATCCGCAAGGGCGAGGCGATCCTGCTGTCCTACGGCGCGGCCGGCCGCGACCCGGCGCAGCACGGGGCCGACGCGGAGGGCTTCTCCGTCACCCGGCCGTCGCGGGCCGACCACCTCACCTTCGGGCACGGCGTGCACTTCTGCCTCGGCAGCCCCCTGGCGAAGCTGGAGGCGACGACGGCGCTGTCCGCGCTGTTCTCCCGGTTCCCCCGGCTGCGGCTGGCCGTCCCGTCGTCCGAACTCGAGCCGCTGGGCTCCTTCTTCACCAACGGGCACAAGACCCTGCCGGTCATCCTGGAGGAGAGCTGATGGCCCATCTCGCCTTGGTGAGCGCGCCCGCGTCCGGGCACGTGAACCCGACCCTGCCGCTGGTCGAGGAGCTGGTCCGGCGCGGTCACCGGGTCAGCTACGCCACCGGACCGGCCACCATGGACGCCGCCGTGGCCGCCGGGGCGTCGCCGGTGACCCTGCCCTCGCAGCTGCCGCCCGACCTGGCGGCGCGGGGCGGGTTCACGGCGGAACAGCTCGCCGTGACGATGGAGTACTACCTCGACGACGCGCGTGCCTCCTTCCCCGTCCTGGCCGAGCACTTCTCGGCCGACCCGCCGGACGCGGTCTGCTACGACTCGGTGACCTTCACCGGGAGGATGCTGGCGAACCTGCTCGGGGTGCGGGAGGTCTCCCTGGTGCCGACCTTCGCGGAGAACGAGTCCTTCTCGGCGGCGCAGGTGTACCTGCCGGCCGACTTCGACCACACCCACCCCCGGCTGGTGGCCGCGATCCAGGAGATGGGGAAGTTCGCGCAGGGCCACGCCTTCCTCGAGGACCCGAACCTGATGTTCGGCCACGTGCCCCCGACGAGCCTGGTGTTCGTCCCGCGCGAGTTCCAGCCGGCGGGGGACACCTTCGACGAGCGCTTCCACTTCCTCGGGCCGTCGCTGAGCAGCCGGCAGACCGCGGGGGAGTGGAGCCCCCGGTCGCCGGCCCCGGTGCTGCTGGTCTCGCTGGGCACCGTCTTCAACGACCGGCCCGCGTTCTACCGGACCTGCGTCGAGGCGTTCGGGGACACCGAGTGGCAGGTCGTCATGGCGGTGGGCGGGCTGGACCGGGGGTCGTTGGGCCCGGTCCCGGCGAACGTCGAGGTGCACGCGCACGTGCCGCAGGTGGCGGTGCTGCGGCACGCCGAGGTGTTCCTGAGCCACGCCGGGATGAACTCGGTGATGGAGTCGCTCCACCACGGGGTGCCCTTCGTGGCGGTGCCGCAGATCCCGGAACAGCGGGCGGTCGCCCGGCGGGCGGAGGAGCTGCGGGTCGGCAGGACGCTCGCCGAGCCGACGGTGCAGGGCCTCCGCGAGGCCGTCCAGGCCGTCCGGTCCTGCCGCCCCCGGGCGGAGGCCCTGGGCCGGATCGTACGCGGGGCGGGCGGTGCGTCCAAGGGGGCGGACGTCCTGGAGGAGCTGCTGGCGCGGTAGCGGCCGGGCTCCACCGGGCGGTCCGCACCCGCACCCCGCCCGGTGGAGCCCGGTCCCGCCGTCCACCTCGGACGGATCACGCGACACCAGCCGTGGGGAACGGCGCGGCGCGTGACGGTTCTTCTACGATCGGCGCACCGGTGGTCCGAGAGACAGGAGTGGGAGCCGATGACGGATCCCGCCGCGGGCGTCGACCCGTCGGAGCCGAGCATCGCCCGGGTCTACGACTACCTGCTCGGGGGCACGGACAACCACGCCGTCGACCGTGCGGTCGGCGACTACTTCCTCAGGGACCTGCCCGGTTCGGTGGAGATCGCGTTCGCCAACCGCCGGGCGCTGGTCCGCGCGGTGGGCGCCATGGCCGACGACGGCCTCCGCCAGTTCGTCGACCTGGGCAGCGGTCTGCCCACCGCCGACAACGTGCACCAGGTCGCCCAGCGGCACCGCCCCGGCGCGCGCGTCGTCTACGTGGACAACGATCCGGTCGTGCTCGCCCACGGCCGGGCCCTGCTGGCCGCCGACGACCGCACCGCGGTGGTCCAGGCGGACCTGCGCGCGCCGGAGGGGATCCGCGACCACCCCGAGGTGGTGGGCCTGATCGACTTCGAGGAGCCGGTGGGACTCGTCTTCAGCGCCGTCCTGCACCACCTCGACGACGACGAACGGCCCGCCGACCTCGTGCGCTGGTGGGCGGACCGGGTGCCGTCCGGCAGCCTGGTCTACATCTCCCACTTCCGCTCCGGCGGGAACGAGGAGACCCGGCTCGCGCAGCAGAAGCTGCAGGACACCCTCGGCCGGGGCCGCTGGCGCACCGACGAGGAGATCACGGCCCTGTTCGGCGACCTGGAACTGCTCCAACCGGGCCTGGTGAACTGCCCGCTGTGGCGGCCGGATCCCGCACCGGGGGAAGCCGGCTCGGGGGAGCGGGAGCTGACGGTGTGGGAGCGGATGATCTCCTGCGGCCTGGCCCGCAAGCCGTAGCGGCTGCCGGCTGCAGGAGCCCGTTCCGGCGCCCCTCCGACGTGGTTCCCGCAGGAGGGCGGGGTGCTGACGACGCCGCTGTGCCGTCGGACCGGCCGGTCAGCGGTTGACCGACCGCATGCCGTCCTCGTCGTAGCGTTCGCCCGCCGCTTCGGGCAGTTCGGCGTCGATGCGGGCCAGGTCGTCCGCGGTGAGCTCGATGTCGACGGCGGCCGCGTTCTGCTCCAGGTAGCTGCGGCGCTTGGTGCCGGGGATGGGTACGAGGTCCTCGCCGCGGGCCAGGACCCAGGCGATCGCCAGCTGGGCCGGGGTGACGCCCTTCTCCGCGGCGATCTCCTTCACCTTCTCCGCGAGCTGGAGGTTGGCCGCCAGATTGGCCTCGGTGAAGCGCGGGTTGGTGCGGCGGAAGTCGTCCTGGTCCAGTTCGTCCGGGGAGCTGAAGCGGCCCGCGAGGAAGCCGCGGCCGAGCGGGGAGTACGGCACGAAGCCGATGCCGAGTTCCCGGCAGGCGGGGAGCACCTCGGCTTCGACGTCCCGTGTCCAGAGCGAGTACTCGCTCTGGACGGCGGTCAGCGGGTGGACGGCGTCGGCGCGGCGGATGGTCTCCGCGCTCGCCTCGCTCAGCCCGATGTACCGGACCTTGCCCTCGGCGACCAGTTCGCCGAGCGCGCCGACGGTCTCCTCGATGGGCACGTTCGGGTCGACCCGGTGCTGGTAGTACAGGTCGATGCGGTCGGTGCCGAGCCGGGCGAGGGAACCGTGGACGGACGCGCGGACGTGTTCGGCGGAGCCGTCCTGGCGGCCCACGGTCGACATGTCGCCCGGTACGGCGCCGTCCATCCGGTAGTTGAACTTCGTGGCGATCACGTACTCGTCGCGGTGCCCCCGGACGGCCTCGCCGACCAGGGACTCGTTGGTGAGCGGTCCGTAGACCTGTGCCGTGTCGAGGAAGGTGATGCCCAGGTCGAGGGCGCGCCGGATGGTCGCGACGCCCTCGTGCTGGTCGGCCGTGCCGTAGAAGGCGGACATCCCCATGCAGCCGAGGCCGATGGCCGACACCTGGAGGTCCCGCAGATGGCGCTGTCGCATGTGGCGTGCCGGCCCTTCGTCTCGTCTCCGCGTGGCCCGACACCTTCCGACCGCCCCGGTCCGGGCGGCCGGCCGGGCCCCGTCTCCTGGGAGAGGACCCTACGGTGCCGGAGCCCTCCGGTGGCGGACCGGCACGGACTCCGGGCCTCCGGCGTTGCCGGGCCCCCCCGGGGGGCCCGGCCCCCCCGCGGGCGCGCAATAAGCGGGAGTAGCACGTGGGGACCCCCGTTGAAGTAAAGGTTTACCCAGGGGGCGGTAGGAGATGGAACA
>NZ_JBEXJK010000420.1:0-6903 GCF_040609095.1 Kitasatospora sp. NPDC004799 | reverse complement strand
TCGGAGCCTACCTGGACGGCGACGGCAGCACGGCGTACCCGCAGGAGGCGGCCACCACCCGGACGCGGGCGGACGTCCGCCCGTCCCGACCGCCGCTGTCGCTGCGGGCTCGGTCGGGCCCGGGCGGGGTCCGCGGCAAGCTGGGCTGACTGACCGCCACTCGGCCGGGTGGTTTGGCCTGGGCTTGCCTTTCGCTCAAATCCGTTGCGTGCAAATTGACTTGTGCCCGCGCCGGTGTCCTGCTTCATTTGGTCCTCCGCGCTCCACAGCCTCGGGGGAGAGCACCGTGCAGCCGACCGACCCCACCCAGCCCACCGCCGCCGGCCACAGCGGCCACGTCCCGTACGTCCCACCGCCGCCCGGCGGGCCGCCGCCCATCCCACCGCCGGCCGGGCCGCCAGCACCCGCCGTGCCGCCCCCGGCCTTCACGAGCACCGCCGGCGCCAAGGCCACCACCCTGGTCGCGGTCACCAACCGCATCCTCTGGGTCGGGCAGTCGGCGTACCCGCTGTCCAACGTCGCCCGGGTCGCCACCACCCTGATCGTGCCCGGTCGGCGCCGCGCGCTCCTCCGGCTGCTCTTCTTCACGTTGGTCGTCGCCGTGTTCGCGTTCGCGATCGCGTCGGCGTTCTCGCAGAGCGACAGCTTCTCGTCGAGCCGGTACCGCGACAGCTCGTCCTCGGACTCCGGGGTCGGCGTGACCGTCGCCCTCGCGGTGGCCGTCGTGGTGGTCTACTTCCTGATCTTCACCTGGCCGGTGCTGCGCCGTCCCGACCTGTACGCGCTGGCCGTGGACACGGCCGGCCCACCGACCGCACTGCTGGCCTGGCACACCCCGCGCCCCGCGCAGGACCTCCAGGCCGCCATCACCCGGGCGATCGAGAACCCGCAGGCCGAGTTCCAGCAGATCGTCCACAGCCTCACCGTCGACCTGCGGAAGTACCAGTTCGGCGACCGCGTCAACATCTACGGCGGCCAAGGGAACACGGGGATCACCAAATGAGCGACGACGACCGCGACGAGCGCCCGGATCTCCAGTACGGCGACCGGGTCACCATCCACGGCGGCAGCGGCAACGTCGGCATCCAGCACTACAACGGGCCGGTCGGCGACCAGGCGCTGCCGCCGGAGGTCGCCGCGCTCTTCGCCCGGCTCGCCGTCGTGGTCACCGAGCTGGCCCGTGACAGCCGGCTCCACGCGGCGGACCGGCAGAGCCTCGCCGAGGCCCTGCCGGTGCTGGCCAGCCCTGCCACCGAGGAGCCGCGCAGTCGGCGCAACACCCTGCTCCTGCTGGCCGGCGTCGCCCAGAGCCTCGGCGAGGCCGCCGCGCCCGCGCTGGGGCTCGCCAACCAGCTCCTCGCCCTGCTCAGCGGTTGAGCGGTCAGCCGGGAGCCGGTAGCCCCGGGGCGCGGACTACGCCGCTCGGCTCGTCTCGGCGAGAAAGCGCCGCACCAGGTCGCCGACGGCCGCCGGGGCGTCCTCGGGGCTGTAGTGGCCGACGCCGGGCAGCTCGACGGCCCGGCCGCGCGGGAAGGCCTCGGCGAACAGCGGCAGGAAGTGCCGGGCGGCGAGGGTCCGGTCGGCCGCGCCCCAGACGGCGAGCGCGGGCACGGCGGCGAGCGCCGCGCGGGCCTCCGCGCTCGGGGTCGCGAAGACGTGCGCCCCGGTCGCGAAGCCCTCCGCCCAGCCGATCGCCCCGGCGGCCTCCGCGCGGGTGGGGAAGGCCGAGCCGTAGGCGGCCAGCCAGGTGTCGGTGATCAGGGCGTTGTTCTGGAAGCCGTTGAGCTTCAGGGTGCTGAGGATCGTGTAGCCGAGTTCGCCGAGGACGGCGTCCAGGCTGCCGTCGGCGTGCGCCCGGGCGATCCAGCCGAACCAGGGGGACTCGGCCGCGTTGGCGGCGA
This sequence comes from Kitasatospora sp. NPDC004799, assembly GCF_040609095.1. Lineage (NCBI taxonomy): Bacteria > Bacillati > Actinomycetota > Actinomycetes > Kitasatosporales > Streptomycetaceae > Kitasatospora > Kitasatospora sp. NPDC004799. The sequence goes on along the minus strand of NZ_JBEXJK010000420.1, from coordinate 5,002 downwards.
TCGCCGCGCCGAGGCCGTCCTGGCCGAACGGCGTGGGCCCGTTGAGGCTCACCACCCGGGCGATCAGCTCCGGGCGGCGGGCGGCCAAGCCCATGCCGACCGGCCCGCCGAAGTCGTGCAGGACCAGGGTGATGTCGCGCAGGCCGAGGTCCAGGACCAGCGCCTCCAGGTTGTCGACGTGGTCCTGCAGCCAGTAGCTGCGGTCGGCCGGGGTGACGCTCTTGCCGAAGCCCATGTGGTCGGGCACGACCACCCGGTGGGTCGGGGCCAGCCGGCGGACCAGGTCGCGGAAGAGGTAGCCCCAGGTGGGTTCGCCGTGCAGGCAGAGCACCGTCGGGCCGGCGCCCTCGTCCACGTAGTGCTGGGGGAAACCGGGGGCCGTGCTGAAGTGCGGCGGGAACGGGAAGGTGCCGTCGAAGGTCTCGTGGGCAGCGATCATGGCGTGGGCTCGCTCCAAAGTGGTAGCAAAGTAAAACCGCAAGGCCGAGGCTAGGCCTTGCGGTTTTATTACGCAACCACACTGGTCGGGGCGGCTTTCCGCGCGGCCGCCGCCCTCAGGACGAGTCTGGGCGGCTCAGAACAGCGCCTCCTGGGTGTCCGGCTCCGGCGGACGCACGCGCTCGTGGAGGACCAGGCCCGCGGAGCCGCGGCCGGTGACCGGGCCGATCGTCCAGCCGGTCAGCAGCCGGGTGTCCAGCAGCAGCGGGCCCGAGCCGTCCGGCTGGTCGAGGAAGAGGTGCCGGCCCACCGGCGGCCGCAGCCGGCCGGCGACGACCGCGCCGTCGGCCAGCCCGGTGATCTCCCGGTACGTCTCCGGGGCGCCGCCCGCCAGGCCGTAGCGCTCGACGTGGTCGACCACCGGGCGGTCGGCGAGCAGCTCCAGGGCGTGGCCGTCCAGCAGCCGGTGCGCCTGGGCCCGGGCCTGGCCGAGCACCGTACGGCGGTACGGGGCGTCGCCGTGCGACCACCAGTGCTCGGTCTTCAGCCGGGACTTGTACCGCTCGCGGGCCAGGCCCGAGGCGGCGACGGTGAGTTCGGCGCGCCGGATCGCCGGGAGAGCGCCGCGGGCGGTGAACGCGTAGGCCAGCGCGCCCTGTTCGAGCAGCCGGCTGTCCCCGCGCTGCTCGGCGGTCAGGCCGACCTTGAGCAGGCCCTCGCCGAACCAGGCGAGGTAGAGCAGGTAGGTGCGGCCGTCGTCGAGGATCTGGTCCCGGGCGAGGGCGAGGCCGCGGTCCACGCTCTGGCAGGCCGGGCACTGCGTCGCACCGCCGTCCGGGGCGATCACCGCCTGGTGCGGGCAGGGCGTGCGCTCCGTCGCCCCGGCGAGCCAGGCCCCGACGCAGCGGCGCGGGCCGCCCAGCAGCCAGCCGACCTCCGATCCCGGCGTGACGGCGCGCTCGTGCACCCGGGCGCCGAGCGCGGCCCCGAGCACGGCGCGGCCGTCCCGCCAGCTCAGGCCGGTGGAGATCCAGCCGCCGGGGCGGGCCTGCGGCTCCGGGTGCTGCGGCTTCGGCTTCGGCTGCTGCGAATTCGGCTGCTGCGGGGGGATCGTCACGTTTCTCCTGCCGTCGGTAGCAGACGACCCTACCCGGCACCACCGACAGGCCGGGCGGCTCCCCCGAAGTCCACCGGCGCTGGTCGGCGGGCGGAGGCCGGACCCCCGCTCGAACGCCGGTCGACGCCGCTTCGGGCCGGCGTGCCCTTGCCCACCTCGGGTGGTTAGCGTCCTTCCCAGTGCACTCCCTGCGAACATCCACTTCGGAAAGGGAACATCCATGCGCATGCTCGACCGTGCTGCGGCCGCCGCCGGCTCGCTCGTCCTCGCGGCATCAGCTCTGGCCATGTCCGCCGCACCGGCCTCCGCCACCGCCACTCCGGCCGCGGCGGACACGCCCACCACGGTCGCGGCCCTCGGGCTGGCCGCCGACGTCCAGTGGCAGAACCGTCAGAGCGGCAAGTGCCTGGAGGTCGCCGACTCCCGCACCGACAACGGCGCCCCCGTCCAGCAGTGGGACTGCGTCGGCATCCCCACCCAGAAGTGGCACTTCCGCCAGATCACCTCGACCACCGTCGAGGTGATCAACGCGAACAGCGGCAAGTGCCTGGAGGTCGCCGACTCCCGCACCGACAACGGCGCCCCCGTCCAGCAGTGGGACTGCGTCGGGATCGCCACCCAGCGCTGGGTCCTGGCGACCACCGCCAACGGCGCCTCCCTGGTGTTCTACAACGCCAACAGCGGCAAGGTGCTGGAGATCGCCGACTTCCGGACCGACAACGGCGCGCCGGCCCAGCAGTGGGCCCGTGACCTCAACGCCGCCTCGCAGACCTGGTACTGAGCCGGCACCGCCCCGTGGCCGGGGGTGCGGATGCCCGAGCCCCCGGCCGTGCCCAGGCGCCTCGCCCGCCCGACGGGGCGTCAGGTCCATGGCGTCGGCCCCCGCCTCGCCGCGCGAAGGCCCGCTGGTCACGGGCGCTTGGCCGGGCGGGGTGTTCACGTTCTATTGTGGCGGGCGCGGTCGGCGGCGTGGCCGGGAGGCGACGCGGTGCGGCCGGGGTCGGCACGAGGCGAATGGGGTGGACGGACGGTGTCGGGGCGGCGGAGCAGCGGGGTGCTGGCGATCTGGGCGGAGGCGCAGCGGCAGCAGCAGCGCCGGGAGGAGGCCCGGTGGCGCGCCGAGGCGGCGGAGCTGCGCCGCCGGGAGCGGGAGCAGCGCGAGGTACAGCGGGCGGCGGCCCGCGACGAGCGGGAGGCGCAGCGCGCCTACCAGCAGTCGCGGGAGGCGGAGGTGGCCCGGCGGACGGCCGAACTGGACGCCCGGGTGGCGGAGTTGCGGGGCCTGCTGGCCGCCGGGCTGGCCGCGCCGGCCTTCGGCCCGCAGGCCCTGCTGGCGCCGCGGGCGGTGCCGCCGTTCGACCCGGGGCCGCTGGGCGAGCCGGTGCCGATGCCGGACCAGTCCTCGGCCCACTACTTCGTGCCGCCGCCGGACCCGGTCCAGGCCCGCCACCCGGGGGTGCGGCAGCAGTACGAGCACTACCTGGCCCAGGCCCGGGCCCGGTTCGAGCAGGACTGGTACGCCGCGCAGGCCCGGGAGGCCGACCGGCAGCGCCGGCTGGCCGCGTACCACCAGGAGTACCTGGCCTGGATCGAACAGTCCCGCCGGCAGCAGGAGGAGCTGGCGGCCCGGACCGAGGAGCTGCTGCGCCGGCTGCGGGCGGGCGAACCGGAGGCGGTGCAGGAGTACTTCACGGCCGGCCTGTACGCCTCGGCGGCCTGGCCGGAGGGCTTCCCGCACCGGCTGGTGGCGGCGTTCGACGCCGGGGGCCGCCAGCTGGTGGTGGACTGGGAGCTGCCCGGGCCGGACGTGGTGCCGGCCGCCGCCCGGGTGCGGTACGTGAAGGTGGACGACCGGGAGGCCGAGGTGGCCCGTCCGGCGACGGAGCGCAAGGCGCTGTACCGGGAGGTGCTGGCGCAGTCGGCGCTGCGGGTGGCGGCGGAGCTGTTCCGGGCGGACCGGGACGGGCTGCTGGACTCGGTGGTGGTGAACGGGTTCGTCCTCGGCATCGACCCGGCGACCGGCCGCGAGGCCGAGCGCTTCGTCTCCACCCTGACCGCGACCCGCGCCGCCTTCGCCGGCCTGGCGCTGGACCGGGTGGCCCCGCTGGAGTGCTTCCAGGGCCTGGGCGGCCGGCTGTCCGCGCGCCCGGAGCGGCTGGACGAGGTGCGCCCGGACCGGCGGCCCCAGAGCGTCGGCGGGTCCCTGGCCGGGCACGGCGGCGAGGACGAGCCGGACCTGTTCGAGATGGACCCGCTGGAGTTCGAGGACCTGATCGCCGAGCTGTTCCGGCTGCGCGGCTTCCAGGTGATGACCACGGCCCGCAGCGGCGACGTCGGGGTGGACGTGGTGGCCGAGGACCTGGACCCGGTGACCGGCGGCAAGATCGTGATCCAGGCGAAGCGCTACCGGAAGACCGTCCCGCCGACGGCGGTGCGCGACCTGGAGTCCACCGTCCGCCACCACGGCGCGAACAAGGGCATCCTGGTCACCACCGCGGGCTTCGGCCGCGGCTCGTACAGCTACATCGAGGGCAAGCCGCTGACCCTGGTGAGCGGTCCGGAGCTGGTCGCGCTGCTCGCCGAGCAGGGCCTGCGCGGCCGGCTCGGCGGCGGCTCCACCACTGCCCCGGCGGCGGCGGAGCGGCCCGAGGAGTCGGGCGAGACCGCCCTGACGGTGAGCTGGCAGAGCCGGACGGCCGGCGGGGACGCGGTGGAGCTGGACGTCACCGCCTTCCTGTGCGCCGGCGGCCGGGTGCTCAGCGACGAGCACTTCGTGTTCTTCAACAGCCCGCAGGACCCGGACGGCGCCGTCCGGCTGCAGCCGACCCACTCGGTGCCGGGCGAGCCGACCCGGGCGGCCCGGCTGGCCCTGGACCTGCACCGGCTGCCGGCCGCCGTCGAGGAGGTGGTGGTCGCCGTCTCCACCGAGGAGGAGGAGCACCCGGCGCTGCCGCTCGGCTACGTGCACGGGCTGGCCCTCGCCGCCGCGTACGGGCCAGGCGCGGGCGGTCCGGCCGCCTGGGCGGGCCCGACGGGCGGGGTGCCGGACAGCGCGATGCTGCTCGGGGCGTTCCGCCGGACCACCGGCGGCTGGGAGTTCGGCCCGTCCGGGCGGGCGGTGCCGAACGGCCTGGCCGGGCTGGCGGCGGCCTTCGGGGTGGCGGTCGAGTAGGCGGCCGGCCGGACCTTCAGGGTTCACGTCATACCTGAGGAGGAGAGCACCCCCGCCGCCCCGCCGGGTCGGCGGGGGCCGACTGTCCGCGTGGCATACGCATCGCATTCGAACAGCTTGGGATGATGTAACGGAGTCAAACATTCCGTTCACCCGTCCCAGGAGTCAACGTGACGTTCCCCGCAACCGCCGTCCGCACCGGCCGGGCGGCCGCCCGAGCCACCGGCCTGAACAAGGTCTACGGGGAGGGGGAGACCCGCGTCGTCGCCCTCGAC
>NZ_JBEXJK010000419.1:0-6907 GCF_040609095.1 Kitasatospora sp. NPDC004799 | reverse complement strand
GGCCGGCCACCCCCCCGACCGCCACCCCCCGCACGGCCACCAGCCGGCGGCCCCGCAGGCCGTCGCCCCGCCCGTCCCGCCGCAGCCGCAGGCCCCGGCGCACCAGCAGCACACCTACGGCTACCCGCCCGCCGCGCCCCTCGGCGGGCCGGACGGGTCCCTGCCGGAGGGCGGGTTCCCGGACGCCGCGGTCCGCGAGGACTCCGGCCCGGTGTACGCCCAGCCGGCCGGTCCCGGCCCGAACAGCCGGGGCGGCGACTTCGGCACCTCCTTCAACCTGGCCCCGCCGCAGCCCTCGGATCCCGTCCCGGCCGAGCCGGTGCGGACCACCTGGATCGCCGTGGTCTCCGCCGACCGGGACTACTTCACCGAGATGATGGCCCGCAGCGGCCCCGAGGCGGCCGGCCTGTTCTTCCCGCCGTACTGCCCCGAGCGCCGGATCCCGCTGACCGGCCGCGGCCAGCTGCGGATCGGGCGGCGCAGCCAGCACCGCGGCACGGTGCCGGAGATCGACCTGTCCGTCCCGCCGGAGGACCCGGGCGCCTCGCACCAGCACGCGCTGCTCGCCGAACAGGCCGACGGCAGCTGGGTGCTGGTCGACCAGGACTCGACCAACGGCACCACCATGAACGGCGGCGCGGAGCCGATCACCCCGCACACCGCGGTGCCGCTGAACGACGGCGACCGGATCCACATCGGCGCCTGGACCACCATCACCGTGCACCGCGGCTGACCCGCGCTCCCTGACCCACCGTTCACTGACCCGACGTTCACTGAACGGCCATCCGCCGAAAGTCCGTCGGAGACTTTTCTGACGTGCGATCAGCGGGCAACTCCGGCCGGGCCGGGCGGAATTCGACATCCGCCCGGCCCGATTCCGTTTTCGCCATCCTCAAAATATGCGCAAATTCGCCGACTCCGACGTGCACAACCGCCTTCACAAGCCCTACGCTCAGGGCACATGACTGCTGCTATATCCGCTGACGGCATCCGCCAGCGGTACGGGGATGTGCAGGCTGTCGACGGGGTGTCGTTCACCGTCGAGGCCGGCGAGTTCTACGGGATCCTGGGCCCCAACGGTGCCGGGAAGACCACCACGATGGAGATCCTGGAAGGCGTCCGGAAACCGGACGAGGGCCGGATCGAGCTGCTGGGCATGGCGCCCTGGCCGCGCAATCCGAAACTGCTGCCGCGCATCGGCGTGCAGTTCCAGGCGACCGCTTTCTTCCGGAAACTGACGGCCCGGGAGACCATCCGCACCTTCGCGTCGTTCTACGGGGTCGGCCCCAAGCGGGCCGACGCGATGCTGGAGCGGGTCGGCCTCTCGGACAAGGCCGAGACCCACACCGACCAGATGTCCGGCGGCCAGGCCCAGCGCCTGTCGATCGCCTGCGCCCTGGCCCACGACCCGGAGCTCGTCTTCCTGGACGAGCCCACCACCGGCCTGGACCCGCAGTCCCGGCGCAACCTGTGGGACCTCCTGCGGGACATCAACGCCGAGGGCCGCACGGTCGTGCTGACCACCCACTACCTGGACGAGGCCGAGGTGCTCTGCGACCGGGTCTCGATCATGGACCACGGCAAGATCCTCCACACCGGCGCCCCGGCGGCGCTGATCCGCGAGATCGACGACACCGTCCGGATCAGCGTGGCCTCCGGCCAACTCCCGCTCGACCGGGCCCGGGAGCTGCTGACCGCCGCCGGCGCGGACGTCACCACGCTGGAGGACGACACCGTCTCGCTCTCCGTCTCCACCCGCCTCCCGGCCCCGGTGCTCAGCGTCCTGGCCGAGCAGAACGCGCTGCGCGGCCTGGAAGTGCGCGGCGCCACCCTGGAGGACGTCTTCCTCCAGCTGACCGGACGGGAGTTCCGCGCATGACCGCCACCCTTCCCACCGAGCCGAAGGCCCCCGCCCGGCGCGGCGGCCCGGCCGCCGGCGAGCGGGAGCGGGTCAGCGCGTTCTGGAGCCTGTCCCGCGCCATGCTGCTCGGGATGAAGCGCGACCGCACCGCGACCTTCTTCATCCTGCTGTTCCCGCTGGTGTTCCTGGTGTTCTTCGGCGCCGTGACCAAGGGCTCCGGGAGCTCGCACGCCAAGGTGGCGCAGGTCGGCGCGGTGAAGCTGTTCGACTCCGCTCAGGGCGAGGACCGGGCCGGGCTGGAGAAGGTCCTCGCCATCACCAGGACCGACGACGAGGCCGCCACCCTGGAGAAGGTCCGCAAGGGCGACTACGACGCGCTGGTCAAGCAGGGCCCGGACGGCACGGTGGAGCTGCGCTACTCCGCCGCCGACCAGGTCCGCGCGGGCTCGGTCCGGGGCATCCTCAACTCGGTGGTGCAGAGCGCCAACCAGGAGGCCAGCGGCCAGAAGCCGGCCTACGTGCTGGACTCCCAACAGGTCGAGGACAAGTCGCTCAAGCCGATCCAGTTCCTCACCCCCGGCCTGCTCGGCTGGGCCGTCGCCACCGGCGCGGTGTTCGGGGCCGCGCTGACGCTGGTCAACTGGCGCAAGACCAAGGTGCTGCGCCGGCTGCGGCTGGCCCCGATCAGCGCCGGGACGGTGATCAGCTCCCGGATCCTGGTCTCGCTGCTGACCGCGTTCCTGCAGACCGCCGTCTTCCTGGTGGTCGCGACCAGCTTCTTCGGGCTCAAGCTCACCGGCAACTGGTGGCTGGTCATCCCGCTGGTGGCCTGCGCGACGCTCGCCTTCATGTCGATCGGCCTGCTGGCCGGCTCGGTCGCCAAGACCGAGGAGGCGGCCAACGGCATCTCGCAGATCATCGTGCTGCCGATGTCGTTCCTGTCCGGCTCGTTCTTCCCGATGGACGGCGCCCCGGGCTGGCTGAAGGGCGTCTCCCAGGTCATGCCGCTGCACTACCTGGTCGACTCGGCCCAGTCGGTGCTCACCCGCGGCGGCGGCGTCATGGACGCCCTGCCGACCATGGGCGGCCTGCTGCTCTTCGCGGCCGTGCTGACCGGCATCTCCTGGAAGCTGTTCCGCTGGGAGGACTGACCCTCCCCGGCTGACGCCCTTCCGATCCCGACGGGGTCGTACGCCTTTGGTCCCGGTGTACGACCCCGTCGGCGTCTGCGACCATGGTCGGGTGAGCGAGATCCGGCGAGGCACGTTGAGCGAGGAGACCTTCTACGACCAGGTCGGCGGTGAGCCGACCTTCCGGCGGCTGGCCCACCGGTTCTACGAAGGCATCGCCGAGGACGAGTTGCTGCGGCCGATGTACCCCGAGGAGGACCTCGGGCCGGCCGAGGAGCGGATGGCCCTCTTCCTGATGCAGTACTGGGGCGGCCCGCGCACCTACAGCGAGCGGCGCGGCCACCCGCGGCTGCGGATGCGGCACGCGCCGTTCAAGGTCGACAAGGCCGCGCACGACGCCTGGCTGACCCACATGCGGGCGGCCGTGGCGAGCCTGGAGCTGCCGGCCGAGCACGAGCAGCAGCTGCTGGAGTACCTGGCCTACGCCGCCGCCTCGATGATCAACACCCCGGGCTGAGCCGGCCGTCGGCGCCGGACCGCCGGCGCTGAGCCTGTCGGTACCCGGCCGTCGGGCGCCCGGTCTTCAGGCGCCCAGGCTCAACAAGCGCCCGGCCGCCGGGGTCAGCGGACCGGGCTGAGCCCCAGCCCCGCGCCGGGCGCGGCCGTGGTGCGCACGGCCACCGAGCCCGTCGGGGTGCTCAACCGCAGCCAGCCGCCCGCCCGGTGCACGGTCAGCGGGGCGCCGGGCTTCAGGAACCCGATCACGTACGCGGCGTGCAGCGCGCGCAGCGGCAGCTCGGGCAGCGCGCTGACCGGGCGGGACCAGATCTCGTCCGCCAGCCGGTCCAGCACCGCGCGGGTGCGGTGGTGCGCCGGGACGGCCTCGCTGCGCTCGCGGAACTCCCGCACCCCGGCCATGAGTTCGGGGTACACCTCGGCCACCGGCGGCGCCCCGACCGGCCGCCAGCCGGTGCGCGGCGGCAGCAGCCCGGCCCAGGCCGGGCCGGTCACCGGCGCGGGCAGCGCGACGGTGCCCGCCTCGGTGTCCACGCCGTCCAGCAGCTGACCCGCCGAGACGGTCAGGTCCACCGGCTCGTCCAGGCCGCCCAGCCGCACCGTGCGGATCGCCAGCGCGCCCGAACCGCCCAGCGGCAGCCGGCCGAAGACCGCCAGCACGCCGTCCCCCTCGCCCGGGCCCACCGCCTGGAGCCGGACGGCCGCCGCCCGGTCGAAGCGCAGCAGGCGCAGCAGGAAGGCGGAGAGGTCGGCGGCCTCCCCGGTGTCGGTGAGGGCGAGACGGGCGGTGACGGTCACGGCGGTTCGGTTCCTGTCGTCAGGTGGGGTCAGACGGCGGCGGCGACCGGCTCTTCGTCCAGGAAGCGGCCGAGGAACTCCCGCTCCACCGGCGAGATCCGGCGCGGCCGGCCCTCGGCCAGGTCGTAGGGGACGACCACGGTGGACGCCCGGACGTACACGATGTCGCTGCCGTCCTCGGCGACGTCCTTGATCTCGTACGAGACGGTCAGCGAGGCGCCGCCGATCCTCGTCACCCAGGTCTCGATGGTGACCGGCTCGGGCCGGTGCACCAGCGGGCGCTTGTAGTCGATCTCGTGGCGCGCCACCACCGAGCCGCCCGCGAACTCCCCGGCGCCGGCCGCGGCGGCCTGGGTGAACATGAAGTCGATCCGGGCCTCCTCCAGGTAGCGCAGGAAGACCACGTTGTTGACGTGCCCGAAGGCGTCCATGTCGGACCAGCGCAGCGGGCAGGCGTAGATGTGGCGAGCCACGGGTGTTCTCCTCGGTGTCCGGTCGCCCGCCGCCGTCCGCCGCCGGTGGGGCGGAGGGTGGTGACGGGCCGCGGCCCGGCAGGCCGCCCCGGAGGGCAGTCTGCCGGGCCGTTGTGACGGCTGGATGTCAGCCTCGGGTCAGCTTCTTGTAGGTGGCCCGGTGCGGACGGGCGGCGTCGGCGCCGAGCCGCTCGATCTTGTTCTTCTCGTACGACTCGAAGTTGCCCTCGAACCAGAACCACTTGCTGTCGCCCTCGTAGGCGAGGATGTGGGTGGCCACTCGGTCCAGGAACCAGCGGTCGTGGGAGATGACCACGGCGCAGCCGGGGAACTCCAGCAGGGCGTTCTCCAGCGAGGAGAGCGTCTCGACGTCGAGGTCGTTGGTGGGCTCGTCGAGGAGCAGCAGGTTGCCGCCCTGCTTGAGGGTGAGCGCCAGGTTCAGGCGGTTGCGCTCACCGCCGGAGAGCACGCCGGCCGGCTTCTGCTGGTCCGGGCCCTTGAAGCCGAAGGCCGACACGTAGGCGCGGGACGGCATCTCGACCTGGCCGACGTTGATCCAGTCCAGACCGTCGGAGACGACCTCCCAGAGGGTCTTCTTCGGGTCGATGTTGGCGCGGCTCTGGTCGACGTAGCTGATCTTGACGGTGTCGCCGACCTTGACCTTGCCGGAGTCCGGGGTCTCCAGGTCCTGCAGCATCTTGAACAGCGTGGTCTTGCCGGCGCCGTTCGGGCCGATGATGCCGACGATGCCGTTGCGCGGCAGGGTGAAGCTCAGGTCGTCGATCAGGACCTTCTCGCCGAAGGCCTTGTTGAGGTTCTCGACCTCGATGACGACGTTGCCCAGGCGCGGGCCCGGCGGGATCTGGATCTCCTCGAAGTCCAGCTTCCGCATCTTGTCCGCCTCGGCCGCCATCTCCTCGTAACGGGCGAGGCGGGCCTTGGACTTGGCCTGGCGGCCCTTGGCGTTGGAGCGGACCCACTCCAGCTCTTCCTTGAGCCGCTTGGCGCGCTTGGCGTCCTTCTGGCCCTCGACCTTGAGACGGGACTGCTTGGTCTCCAGGTAGGTGGAGTAGTTGCCCTCGTACGGGTAGGCACGGCCACGGTCGAGCTCGAGGATCCACTCGGCCACGTGGTCGAGGAAGTACCGGTCGTGGGTGACGGCCACGACGGTGCCCTTGTACTTGGCCAGGTGCTGCTCCAGCCAGTTCACCGACTCGGCGTCCAGGTGGTTGGTGGGCTCGTCGAGCAGCAGCAGGTCGGGGGCCTCCAGCAGCAGCTTGCAGAGCGCGACGCGGCGCTTCTCGCCACCGGAGAGCTTGGTGACCGCCCAGTCGCCGGGCGGGCAGCCCAGGGCGTCCATGGCCTGCTCCAGCTGGGCGTCCAGGTCCCAGGCCTCGGCGTGGTCCAGCTCCTCCTGGAGCTTGCCCATCTCGTCCAGCAGGGCGTCCGAGTAGTCGGTCGCCATCAGCTCGGCGATCTCGTTGAAGCGGTCGAGCTTCCCCTTGATCTCCTTGACGCCGTCCTGGACGTTCTCCAGGACCGTCTTGGTCTCGTCGAGCGGCGGCTCCTGGAGCAGCATGCCGACGGTGAAGCCGGGCGAGAGGAAGGCGTCGCCGTTGGAGGGGTGCTCCAGGCCGGCCATCATCTTCAGCACGGTGGACTTACCGGCACCGTTGGGGCCCACGACGCCGATCTTCGCTCCGGGGAGGAAGCTGAGCGTCACGTCGTCAAGGATGACCTTGTCTCCGTGAGCCTTGCGCACCTTGCGCATCGTGTAGATGTATTCCGCCACGTGAGATCGCTCCGGCGTCGTCGGGAGTATTCGGCTTGCAGCCTTCCATTGTGCCGCACCCGGCCCGGAGCCCCGAATCGCCCGGATGACCCCACGGGGGTATCCGGAACGGCTGCTCCGCGCGGGCTCCTCCGGCGCCCGCTGCGGGCGCCCCTCCGCCCCTTCCCGCCCCGGACGCGGCAGCCCGGCTCCGCCTCCGCCCGACTCCCGCGGGCACCCCGTCCGCCCCGCCCCCGACCGCCCGCGGCCCCCCGCCGCGGCGGGGCCCGCCGGCCCGCGACCCCGGGCCCCCCCCCCGCCCCCGGGGGGGGGCGCCCCCCGCCCGGGCGCCGGCGGG
>NZ_JBEXJK010000418.1:0-6923 GCF_040609095.1 Kitasatospora sp. NPDC004799 | reverse complement strand
CCTCCAGGCCGACCTGGTCGACGCCGGGCTGGCCGTGCAGGAAACGGCGGAGGGAGGCCTCGGACGCCGCAACGCCGAGATCCTCGCGGTCGACATCGACCCGCTGCTGCTCGCCCTCGGCCGCGCCCGGCACCCCCGGGTCGCCCGCTGGGTCGAGACCCTGATCGGCCGTCCGGGCTGGGTCGAGGCGCTCGAACTCGACCGCCCGCTGGACGCCGTGATGTCCACCACCGCGCTGCACTACCCGCCGCCGGACGCGCTGCTCGGGATCTACCGCGACCTCGCGGGCGTGCTGCGCCCCGGCGGCGTCCTGGTCAACGGCGACCACCTGATCCCCGAGGACCGGCCGCTCGCCGAACTCGCCCTGGCCATCGGCCGCCGCCGCGCCCAGCGCCGGGGCACCACCGCCGCCGAGGACTGGTCCCAGTGGTGGGCCGCCGCCGGGCGGGTCCCCGAGTTCGCCGACCTGCTGACGGCCCGGGCCCGCCAGCTGCCCCCGACCGACGGCGCCGGCAACGGCCTGTCGGCGGCCCGGCACGCCGAACTGCTGCGGGAGGCCGGCTTCCGCCAGGCCGGACCGGTGTGGCAGTACGGCACCAGCTCCGTCCTGGTCGCCCTTCGCTGACACACCGTCAAGAGTCTTTCGGGAACGGAGAGTTCCGGACCGGCACAGTCGTTGCCATGGCGTGACACGAAGCGCCCTGTCGATCGCCCGGGGAAGCGGCTACCGTTTCCCTCGGTCGCCGACGGCCCTGCCGCACCACCCTCACGCCGACTTCTCACCGAGAGCTGGTTTTCTTCGCATGCGGCCCTCACCGCTGTATCTCGAACCACGGCTGGAGACCCCGCTCCGCTCCCTCCTGGAGGAACACGACCTCCTGCACACCCTGACGGACGCGCTCGGCTCCCCCCTCAACCTGCTCCTGCCCGAACAGATCGCGGACAACCTGGCCCGCTTCCAGGCCGTCTACCGCAAGCACCGCCTCACCGGCCGGATCCACTTCGCCCACAAGGCGAACCGTTCCAGCGCCCTCGTCCGCCGGCTCGCCGCCACCGACGCCGGGCTGGACGTCGCCTCGCTCGCCGAGCTCCAGCACGCGCTCGGGGCCGGCGTCCCGCCCGACCGGATCATCGCCACCGGCCCGAAGAACCGCGGGTACCTCTGGCTGGCGGCCCGCACCGGCGTCACCGTCCACCTGGACTCCCGGGCCGAACTCGACGACCTGGCCGACCTGGTGCGCAAGCACGCCCTGCCCCCGGTGCGCGCCCTGCCGCGGCTGTCCGGCTTCCGGGCGCCGGGCACCACGGTGCTCACCCGGCCGAGCCGGTTCGGCACCGACCTCGGCGAGCTGGACGAACTGCTCGACGCGCTCGAACGCCACCGGGACGCCGTCGAGACCACCGGCGTCGCCTACCACCTGGACACCACCGGCATCGCGGAGAAGGCCGTCGCGCTGGAGGCCTGCGTCACGGTGCTGAACGCGTGCCGGCGCCGCGGCCTGAACCCCCGCACCGTCGACATCGGCGGCGGGTTCGGGGTCAGCTACCTGGCCGACGCCGCCCAGTGGGAGCGGTACACCACCGAACTGGCCGACGCCGTCCTGGGCCGGCGCCCCGCGCTCACCTGGCAGGGCCACGGCTACGGGCTGCGCGGCGAGTCCGGCCGGCTGCGCGGCGCCCTCGGCCTCTACCCGGCGCACCGCCCGGTGGCCGCCGAGGCCTACCTGGACGAGCTGCTCTCGTACCCGGCGCCCACCCTCGGCCGGCCGCTCGGCACCCTGCTGCTGGAGAACCTGTACGACCTGGTGGTGGAGCCCGGCCGGGCGCTGGCCGACCAGTGCGGGGCGACCCTCGCCCGCGTCCTGGAGGTCCGGCGGACCCCGGCCGGCGAGCACCTGGTCCGGCTGGAGGCGAACGCCCGGGACGTCGGCCTGGAGGAGCACGGGGTGCTGATGGACCCGCTGCTGATCCCCCGGCCCGGTGCGCCCACCGCACCGGCCGCCCCGGACGGGGTCGGGGTGTACCTGATCGGCAACCTCTGCCTGGAGACCGACCTGATCACCCGCCGGACGGTCTTCCTGCCCCGCCTCCCCGCCCCCGGCGACCTGCTGGCCTTCGCCAACACGGCCGGGTACCTGATGGACTTCAGCGCCGGCCGGGCGCTGCGCCAGCCGGTGGCGCGCAAGGTCGCCGCGTACCGGCAGGACGGCGCCTGGCGGTGGCGCCTGGACGAGCAGTACTGGCCCGCCGACGTGACGGCGGGCGCGGAAGACCGGGGGAATGGACGGACATGAGGTACGACAGCATCACCGACGCGATCGGCAACACCCCGCTGGTCCGGATCGACCCGGCGGTCACCGGCCTGCGGCACATCGACCTGTACGCCAAGCTGGAGCTGCTCAACCCGTTCGGCTCGGTCAAGGACCGCGCCGCCTGGAACATGACCCGCGAGGCGCTGCCCGGCGCCGTCGAACGCGGCGACACCGTCGTCGAGCTGTCGAGCGGCAACACCGCCAAGGCGCTCGCGCTGATCGCCGGCATGCACGGCCTGCGGTTCAGGAGCGTCACCAACCGGATGAGGGTCCCCGAGATCAAGGACCTGCTCCTGCTGCTGGGCGCGGAGATCGAGGAACTGCCCGGCCGCACCGAGTGCCTCGACCCGACCGACACCGACGACCCGCTCACCCGCATCCACCGGATGCTCTCCGCGGCGGACTCCGGCTACCTGCACACCGACCAGTACTACAGCCGGCTCAACGTCGACGCCCACCTCACCGGCACCGGCCCCGAGATCGTCCGGGACCTCGACGGCCGCGCCCCGGACCACTTCGTCGCCTGCGTCGGCACCGCCGGCTCGTCCACCGGCGTGGCGGCCGTGCTGCGCGCCCACAACCCGGCCGTCGACGTGCACGGGCTGGTCGCGCACAAGTCCGACTTCATTCCGGGCATCCGCACCATCGACGAGGTGCACGAGGTCGGGCTGTTCGACCCGGCCACCTACGACACCATCGAGTCGGTGACCGCCGACCAGGCCATCGACGGCATGCTCACCCTGCTGCGCCGCTGCGGCCTGCCGGCCGGCCCCACCGGCGGCGCCGCCTTCTTCGGCGCGCTGCGCCACCTGCGCTCCGTGGACGCCGAGTCGGCGGAACGGGCGGCGGGCGAGCGGCGCACGGCGGTCTTCATCGTCTGCGACCGGGTGGAGAGCTACCTGAGCTACCTCCGCCGCCGCCGGCCCGAGCTGTTCAACCAGCCCGCCCGGCCCGACTCGGTGGCGACGGTGACACCCGAGGAGCTGGCCGCCGCCCGGACCATCGAGGTCGACGCCGCCCGCAAGTGGATCGCCGAGGAGCGGCCACTGGTGGTCGACCTGCGCGGCCCGCAGGCCTACGCGGCGCTGCACATCGAGGGCTCGATCAACATCGTCGACGAGCTCTTCGACGAACTCCTGTACGGCGGCCTGCCGTTCGGCACCCACCAGCCGGTGCTGCTGGCCTGCCCGGTCGGCGAGAAGTCCGTCCGGTACGCGGCGCTGCTGAGCCGGATGGGTCACCGGGACGCACGCAGCCTGGCCGGCGGCGTGATCGCCTGGCGCGACGCGGGCGCCCCGCTGGTCCGGGACTGAGCGGTGACGGCCATGACCACCCCCGACCGGATCATCGCCGAACTCCACGACTGGCACCGCGCGTTGCGCGCCCAGTTCCCCATCATCACCGGCAACCCGGACCAGGCGTACCTGGACAGCGCGGCCACCTCGCAGAAGCCCCGGGCGGTGCTCGACGCCGTCCAGCGCTACCTGACCACCGCCAACGCCAACGCCGGCCGCGGCACCTACACCTGGGCCAACGCCACCACCGCGCTGGTCGACCGCACCCGCGCCCGGGTCGCCCGCTTCCTCGGCGACCCGGCCCCGCAGGAGCGCTCCGGCGTGCACTTCGTCAGCGGCGCCACCGAGGGGCTGCGCGCGGTGGCGCTGGACTGGCTGCCCCGCCACCTGCGGGACGGCGACGAGATCGTCGTGCCGTTCGCCGACCACCAGGCCAACGCGCTGCCCTGGCTGGAGGCCCAGCGGCTGCTGGCCCGTCAGGGCACGCACGTCACGGTGCGCGAGCTGCCGTACGACCCGGCCTCGCACGACTACGACCACCGCGCGCTGACCCGACTCGTCACCCCGCGCACGGCGTTCGTCGCCGCCACCCACGTGCACCACGTGTACGGCGGCGACATGAACGTCCACCGCATCCGGGCCGCGGTCGGACCGGACGTGCCGATCTGCCTGGACGCCGCGCAGAGCGTCGGCCACCTGCCGGTGGACGTCGGCGCGCTGGACGTCGACTTCGTGGTCTTCTCCGGGCACAAGGCGATGGCCCTGCCCGGCACCGGAGCGGTGTGGGCCCGCAACACCCGGGGCCCGGCCTTCGCGCCCGGCGGCTGGGCCGGCACGCCCAACACCAGCGGGATCGCCGGACTGGAGGCCGCCCTCGACTGGCTCGACGCCGCCGGGCCGGACCGGATCCAGCGCTGGAACACCGCCCTCGCCGCCCGGCTCACCGACGGGCTGCGCGGGCTGGCCCGGTACGAGGTGCTCGGCTGCCAACGGAGCCTGGCCGCCGACTCCGAGGTCCAGCGGCGCGAGGGCATCGTCACCTTCCGGCACGAGGGGATCGGCTCCAACGACCTGGGGTTCGTCCTGGCCAGCCACGGCCTGATGGTGCGGGCCGACGGCCATTGCCAGGGGCGCGCCGGGGAGAGCGAGAGCTCGGTGCGGGTGAGCCTGCACGTCTACAACGGCCCGGAGGAGGTCGACCGGCTGCTCACCGTCCTGGCCGGGCTGCGGTAGAGCCCTGTCCCCGCGTCACATCCGTCACATCCGCAGGAGGTTCCGCACCAGCCCGGTCATCTTCGGCGAGGGGGCGACATTGAGCTCCCGCTGCAGGAACGAGCGGTAGTGCTGGTAGGAGCGCAGCGCGCTGGCGAGGTTGCCCTCGGCGAGATGCACCTCGACCACGATCCGGTGGGCCGTCTCCCGGACGGGGTCGATGGCGATCGCCGCCAGCGCGGTCTGCAGCGCCGACAGGTAGCGCTCCGCGTCGCAGAGTTGGTGGGCCAGCCCCTCCAGGGCGTACAGCCGCAGCTGGTCCCACCGCTCGCGTTCCAGGGTCAGCCACTCCTCCTCCCAGCCCGGGAGCAGTTCGGCGGCGAGGTCGTCCACGAGTTCGTCGCAGCTGGCCGGCAGCCGGTCGAGCCCGGCCACCACCTGTTCCGCGGCGCGGCGCGCGGCGCGCAGGTCCACCCGGACCACCGGGGCGAGGCGCAGCCACTGGCCCGGGCTCTCGATCGGGATGGCCCGGGCGCGCCGCCGCGCGTGGTAGAGGGCGGTGCGCAGGTTCGCGGCCGCGCGGTACTGGGTGCAGTCCGGCCAGAGCCGTTCGGCGACCGCGCCGCGCTGGACACCGCCCTCGTGCAGGGCGAGGAAGGCCAGCAGGTGCTCTGAACTCACCGGGAGGGAGACACAGCGTCCCGCGTCGGTGGCCTCGAAGCCCCGCAGCAGTTCGATGCGCGGTCCGTCCCACAACACACCCCCACTCTGCCGCGACGGGCCGTCGCCCGCACCCGATCGGGCGAGCCCCGGGTGCGGCCGGCGCCTGTCACCGCCGTGTCCGTCCGGCCCCGGACCGCCGTCACGCGGATGCCGCAACGGCGTTGCGGCGGCGTCCCGGCGGCGCCGCAACCGCGTCACCGCCACCGTCGCCGAGCGTCACCGCCGCGCCCCGCCGCCGGGCGCCCGACACTCCAATGGGCCGCCCCCGAACGGGTGTTGGAGCAGGGCCCGGTTCCGCGCCGGAACCGGCGCGACCGGCGGCCCGGCCGGCGGTCACCGCCTGTGCATCCACCGGTCCGTGGCGCGGACGACGGCCGGCGCGGTGGCGCCACGCGGACGCGACGCGTCCGCGACGCCGTCCGGCCACCGCTCGCGACGGCCCCCGGCACATCCGCGCGACGGCCGGCCCGTTGACTGGCAGCACCTGCTGCGAGGTCTCGGCGGCAGGGCGACCGGCGACCGCGCCCACCGCGGTGCGACCGTCCGGCCGCGGCACGGCACCACACCGGCCGTGCCCCCTCCCGACCCCGAGAAGGGCGATGCCGCATGAAGGCCAGATCGGTGCTGCACGACGTCCCCGCCCCCGAGGACGCGCTCCTCGGCGACCCGGCCGTCTGCATCGCCGTCCTGGACGGTCCCGTCGACCTGTCGCACCCCTGCTTCGACGGCGCGGACCTCACCCGGCTGGACACGCTCGTCGCCGAACCGGCCGGCGACGGCCCGATGTCACTGCACGGCACTCATGTCGCGAGCCTGCTCTTCGGCCGGCCCGACGGCCCGCTCGCCGGGATCGCCCCGCACTGCCGCGGACTGGTCCTGCCGGTCTTCACGGACGCGGGCGAGGGCCGGGTGCCCCAACTCGACCTGGCCCGGGCCGTCGAGCGCGCCGTGCAGGAGGGGGCGCACGTCATCAACATCAGCGGCGGCGAACTCGGCCAGGACCAGCCGGACCCGATGCTGGAGCGGGCGCTGCAGCTGTGCGACCGGAGCGGGGTCCTGGTGGTCGCGGCGGTCGGCAACGACGGCTGCGACTGCGTCCAGGTGCCGGCCGCCGTCCCGACGGTGCTCGCCGTCGGCGCGGCCGGCCCCGACGGCGAGCCGCTGGACATCAGCAACTGGGGCTCCGCGTACGCCGGTCACGGCCTGCTCGCCCCCGGGAGCGGGGTCGAGGGGGCCGCGCCGGGCGGCGGGAGCGCGGCCCTGACCGGCAGCAGCTTCGCCACCCCGCTGGTGTCCGGGGTCGCCGCCCTGCTGGTCGGCGCGCAGCTCCGGGCCGGGCAGCGGCCCGACCCGCCGGCGGCCGGCCGGGCCCTGCTGCAGG
>NZ_JBEXJK010000417.1:0-6959 GCF_040609095.1 Kitasatospora sp. NPDC004799 | reverse complement strand
CCGCCCGGCGCCCCCCCCCGTCCGCGCCCCCGGGCCCTTCGGGGGCTGGGCGGCGGTGTCGCGGGGCTTGTGGGGGGGGGGGCACGGGGGGGGGGGGGGGTACGGGGGGGGGCGGGCCTGCGTCCGGTACCGGGTCAGGGTGTCGACGTCGGCGCCGGGCCGCAGCACCCGCAGCACGAGGACGGCCAACCGCTCCACGGCCGTCTCCGCCTCCGCCACGCGGCGCTGGACCGCGGTGGCGGCGCGCTCGTCGGGTGTGCCGGTGCCCAGCTGCTGCTGGATCATCAGGGCACCGGTGTGCAGGCGGGCCGCCTGCCGGCGCAGGCCGTCGACCGCCCGCACGGCGCGCGGTGCCTCCGGCCCGTCCTCGGCCGGCTCGACCGCGTCGATCAGCGCGTCGAGCACCAGCGCCAGGCGCAGTTCGAAGGCTCGCCGCAGCCGGGCCGGCGTCCGCTCCGGCGTGGAGCGCAGGACGGCGAACCGGACCAGCGCCGAGCTGCCGAAGGCCGTCAGCACGGCCAGGGACAGCTGCGGCAGCCGGTCCACGCGGGTCCCGACGAACTGGGTCACGAAGAAGAGCTGGAAGGCGAGGATCCCCAGCGTGGTCGCGCGCGGACCCCGCCACCGGAGGTGGACGGCGGCGAAGATCAGCAGCACGAACACCACGTCCGCCGCGACCCGGTACGGCGCCAGCGCGCTGCCGGCCGCCAGGGTCGCCAGGGCGACCGGCAGCCCCGCCGCCAGGGTCAGCGCCTGGTCGCGCGGCCGCGGTTCGGTGACCGCGGCCGTGCTGACCATCGCCGTGAGGGCGCCCGTCACCAGGACCGGCACCTGGGCACCCGGCGCCGCCAGGGCGCCGAGCGTCAGCAGCACCGCGCAGACCGTGCCGAGCGCGGACCGTAGCCGGAGCAGCCCGGGATCGGCTGCCAGGAACCGGTCGTGAACCTCCGTCAACCGCGTCCGTGCCCGTCGCATGCGCTGCTTCCCTCCCCTGCGTCCCCCGCCTGCTTTCCTCCCCGCCGGACCGCCGGCGGCCGTGTCACGCCGCCGGCGCGTCGAGCGAGGCCAGGTAGTCGTCCACGCCGAGCACGCGGTGGGAGACCATGGTCAGGCCGCGCATCATCGCCTGGTAGGTGACCAGGCCGCCGGGGGCGGCGATCGCGTCGGTGAACGCCGTGACGTGGTAGCCGCGTTCCATCGCGGTGCGGGCCGTCGATTCCACGGCCATGATCCCGGAGACCCCGGCGATCGCCAGGTACTCGATGCCGCGCTGCCGCAGCTGGAACTCCAGGTCGGTGTGCTGGAGGACGTCGAGGCCCTTGTGCGGCGCGAGCACCACGTCGCCCGGCCGGGGAGCCAGCTCCGGGTGGAACTCGGTGTGCCAGGTGCCGGCCTCGAACATCCGGCTGTCGAACATCTGCCGGTGGATCCCGGAGACGTGCCGCCACGACGTGTAGTCCTCGTCGGTGAAGGAGGTCGTCGAGTAGAGGACGGGAACGTCCCGGTGCCGCCGCACCCCGGCGATCAGCCTCTTCAGGTGGCCGATCGTGCCCAGCCGTTCGTACTCCGGCGCGTAGATCGGGTAGCCCTTGCCGTCCACCGAGAAGTTCTCGTTGACGAGGTCGACGAGCAGCAGTCCCATGCGACCGCGTTGGCGGTCGTTTGCCATGTCCGTCCTCCGGTGCAGAAGTCGTCGCCGGTCGGCCCGCGCCGTGCGGGCTGCCGTTACATGCAATGACTGTAACGTAACATGCGTCCGAGTGCAGCCGCCCGGCGGTCCGGGTGGGGGTCAAGGAGCGATCGCGGCTCGGGTATCCTGGGCGTGCGAAGGGGAGTAGTCCCGAAACACCGGCAGGTCGACACACTGGACGTCCGCGTCAGCGGGCGGCCCGGCCGCCGGGCCGCAGCGCCTCCGGGCGGCGCGGTGGACGAGACCTTCGGCCAAGGCATGACCGGTGCCCGCACCCGCGGGGGCCGTTTTCCGTCATGCCGGGCCGAGTGGTCCTCCCGCAGCACCCTGCCGAGGGTGTCCGGCTGAAGGCGCTGGGCCCGGCCCAGCAGAAAGCCACTCGATGTCTCTCGACCCCCTGGCGATCCTCACCGCCTTCGGGCTGATCTTCCTCGCCGAACTCCCCGACAAGACGATGTTCGCCTCCCTGGCCATGGGCACCCGGATGCGTCCGCTGTACGTGTGGCTCGGCACCTCGTCGGCCTTCATCGTGCACGTCGCCATCGCGGTGGGCGCGGGCAGCCTGATCGGCCTGCTGCCCGGCATGCTCGTCAAGCTGGTCTCCGCCGCCCTGTTCGCCTTCGGCGCGTTCGTCCTCCTGCGCAGCGGGGGCGACGACGACGGCGAGGACGAGGCCGGGCGGACCGTGACGGGCTTCTGGCCGGTGTGGACGACCGCCTTCATGGCGGTGTTCATCAGCGAGTGGGGTGACCTGACCCAGATCACCACCGCCAACCTGGCCGCGACCAACGGGGTGCTGTCCACCGCGATCGGCTCCGCCATCGCGCTGATGTCCGTCTCCGCCCTCGCCCTGCTGGTGGGCCGCTTCATCGCCAAGCGCGTCCCGCTCAAGCTGGTCCAGCGCATCGGCGGGGCCTGCATGGCCGTGCTCGCGCTCTGGTCGGTGGTCGAGGCGTTCACGGCGTGACCTGACCCGGCGCGAGGCGGCCGGTGCACCGGGGAGCCGGTGCGCCGGCCGCTTTCGCGCGGTACGGCCGGAGACCGTGGCGGGCGGTGCGGTGGTGCCGGTGCCAGCGGCGGTTCCGGTGCCGGGCGGTCAGTGCTGGCTGTTGCGGAAGCCGATCACGACGGCGCCCCACCAGCAGACCTGGGAGACGACCGCGGTGCCGGCGCCCCAGACCAGCAGGCGCCGGGTGAGCGGAGCGGCCCCGTGCTGGGCCGTGCGCCGGTTCAGGAGCCCGGCCTGGAGGCCGTTGACGGTGAGGGCGAGGACCAGGGAGAGCTTGACGACGGTGAGGGGGGAGGAGAGGTCGGGCTCCAGCATCACACCGCTGACGACGAGCCCGGCCAGCCCGGCCCAGATCGGCAGGTGCAGGCGCGAGGCGGTGCCGACGGCCTCCTGCAGGGTGCACCGCCGGGTCATCCAGAGCAGGCCGTAGTAGTCGGCGACGAGGACGGCGCCGAAGCCGAGGACCAGCGAGGCCAGGTGGACGAAGAGGGCCGCCCGGTGCAGCGCCGGGTCGACGTGGATGTGCGTCGAGACCCACGCGCAGGCCGTCAGCCCGGCGCAGGCCACCAGGGCCGTCGCGGCGACCGTCCACCAGGCGTCGTGCAGGCCCAGGGGGCGGGCGGGCGCGCCGGTGGGCCGCGCCGACCCGGGGAGAACGGACACGGACGGGTCCGAGGGCAGAGCGGACACGGGGGGCCTCCAGAGAACTGACGCGAAAATCAGGTAAGGCTTACCTACCTTTCGATCCCCTGGTCAATTCGGGAGGCCCCGAATCGACCGCCGGGCCCCGAATGTGGCCGCTTCGATGCGAAGCCGAGATCTGACGGCGCGAAACGTTGTCCGGTGTGGCCTGCCTGCACTAATGTCCGTCCGTCGCGCGGCGGCCCCGCCCGGACGGCCGTGCGGCGGCACCCCGTCCACTCCCTTCGTCCGCCACCGCGTCAACGCGCTGGGCCGCTCCTCGTGCCGGTCGCCCGCCCCGGCCCGGCCGGGTGTACGGCTGCGGCGTGGTTCGTTGACGTACCGGAGGGCCGTTCCTAGCCTCGGCCGAAACGGAATCGAGGTGGAATATGCGACGCGACTTCAATTCTGCGCTCGCTCGTGTCCAAAGCGACTACGCCTTCTACATCCACTGCCAGTCGGACCCCGAAAAGGCCCTGGCGGACTACTCGTTGAGCCCGGAGGAAATGGCCGCCCTCCGCGATCCGCGGCGGCTCTCCGAAGCACTGCGGGACCGCGGCGGCATGCGGCTGCCGTCGATCACGGTCAAGATCTCGGGAACCCACGACTGGGTCAACCGGTCGGCGTCCCCCAAGCAGCAGGGAGTCAGCGAATTGATCGTACGGGAGATCGCATCGGTGCGAGGGGCCGAGAGCGACGAGGAACGCCGCGAGTCGGTGCTCCGTCTGGTCCGGTTGATCGGATGAGCGACCGGGACGCGGCCGCGAACCCGGTGTGGCCGTTCGACATCGGCATCGTCGGCACGGGCATCGTCGGGACGCACCAGCTCACGCGCGAGGCCGAGGAAGTCATCCGACGGAGCAGGCACACGTTCGTCATCGCCTCGGGGTTCGGGGTCACCGAGTACATCGAGACCCTGTGCCCGCGCGTGACCGACCTGGGCCACCTCTACGAGCCGGGCATGAACCGGCTCCCGACCTACCACAGGATGGCGGCCGAGGTGGTGTCCGCGGCCCTCGTCGAGGCGCCGGTCTGCCTGGCCGTCTACGGCCACCCCTGGGTGTACTGCTACCCGACCACGCTGGTCGACCGCGCCGCGGCGCAGTTGGGCCTGCACGTCGAGGTGTTCGCCGGGGTCTCCGCGTTCGACACGCTGCTGGTCGACCTCGGCACCGACATCGCCAACGGCGGCATCCAGATGTACGAGGCCACCGACCTGCTGCTGCGCCGGCGCCCCATCCAGAGCGACGTCACCTGCGTGATCTGGCAGCCGACGGTGGTCGGGGACCCGACCTGTCCGACCGGGCCGTACGCCTCGCGGCAGTTCGAGCCGCTCCAGGAGTACCTGCTGCGGTTCTATCCCGCCGACCACGAGGTCAAGCTGGTGACCAGCAAGAACCACCCGCTGGTCCGCTCCACCGTGCTGTCGCTGACCGTGGGTGAGCTGGCGAGCGGGCTGGAGGGCATGCCGGGCATCGGCACGCTGTACCTGCCGGCGCTGACCGAGCGGGCGATCAAGGACACCGCGCTGTTGGACGTGATGGTGAGCGGTGGGGCGCGCCCCGAAGCGCAGCCGTCGGCCCTGATCGGGTGATACCGGGGTATCGGACCCGGACCGGGTATGAGGACCGGCCGGCCACCTTCCCGATCCCGTCGTACCGGCGCCCCCGGTCCGCCCGGTGGGGCCGTCAGCGGTCGCCGGAGGAGATTCCGGCGTACCGGTGGATGAACGCCAGGAAGGCCGACCGGTCCGCACGCGTGCCGCTCCCGCCGGAGGCCGCGGTCAGCCCGGCCTCGAGGTACTTCGCCGCCTCGGCGGCCGTGGGCGCGATGACCCCGGACGCGAGCACCCGCTCCAGGGCGGCGGTGCCGTCGCGGGTGGGCGCGGAGCGCGGAGCGTCCGCCGTGGCCAGCAGCACGGAGTTCAGCGCGCCGCCGGCGGCGTCCTGAGCGAGGTCGACCAGGTCGTCGATCCGCCACATCGCCTCGCCGAGCAGCGTGCCCGCCGTCGGTGCGGGGAGGGCGGGCAGGCCGGTGGCGAGGTGCTCGATGATCTGGAACGGCAGGACGGAAGTGCTCCGCGAACACGCGATCAGCCGGTCGCGGGTGGCGGACCCGTCCGGGAGTTCGACCGACAGGCGTTCCGCCGCCGAGGCCTGCTCCAGCAGGGCGCCCACGCGGTCGCGCAGCGGCGCGTCCTCCTCGGCCGGGTGGCTGGTGTGCAGCAGGTCGACGAAGGCCTCGACCAGGCGGGCGGCGAAGGCCACGGTCGGATCCGCCACGAGCGGTGCCGGCAGGGCCGAGCGCAGCCGACCGGCCGGCCACGGCGAGCGTCCGATGCCGGCCAGGTCGAGGGAGCGGATCCTCCGGAGCAGTTCCAGCCCGAGTGGCTGCGCGCCGTCGCAGAGGCTGTCGATGAGGCCGACGCCCAGATTGAGGACCGCGCAGGCCAGGCCGGTGGCGGCGGCCCGGCCGCGGTCGGCCCGCGGGGGTGCGAGCAGGCCCGCCGTCACCGCGCCGAAGGCGAGGCCCAGTCCGATCCGCCGGGCGGCCCGGTCGTCGTCGTACTCGACCCTGCGGGCCCCGGCGGGACCGTCGGGGTAGCAGTGCTCGACCACGCGCTGGAGCAGTGCCGCGCCCGAGCGGGCGGCCTCGGCCGTGGCCGAGGCCAGGGCTTCGGGGGTGAGCAGGAGGCCCCGCGCGTCGAGTTCGCTCCGCAGGCCGCGGTGGACGGCGAGTTCGACCGCCCGTCGCACGTGCTCGGGAATCTCCACATCGACCTGCCCGGGAAGGTGGCGTTGTCCGCGGCGCCGTCCGGGCCGCCCTGCCTTGGCGCGGCCCGTCGGAACATCTTCACGAAGCATCGTCCGTCACGCGCAGGGCGCGGGCCAGCGCAGCCAGGCAGGTGGCGGAGGTGAACAGCCGGTGCTGGTCCGGCACGGTGATCCCGGTGTCGAAGCGGATCGGGCGCCAGCGGCCGTCACCGCTCGTGCTCCGGTCGGCGGGGAGCGGGATGCGGAGCACGGGGTGGCTCGGCCAGGTGCCGTCGGCCTGCTGCAGGCGGACCAGTGCCTCGGTCCCGCGGATGATCGGCCGGTCGTCGCCGAGCCCGGCGTCCGTCAGGACGAGCAGGGACAGCGCGGTCGCGAAGGGCGAGGCGGCGGCCCCGGGCGCGCCCCAGGTGCCGTCGTGCCGCTGGCCGCGAAGGGCCCAGGCCGCGGCCCGGCGGACGGGGGCGAGGTCGCCGACGCCCAGCGCGAGGGCCACGGCCTGCCGCGTCGCGAAGTGGGGCGAGGTCCACCAGTAGGAGTCCCAGCTGCCGTCGGCCCGCTGCCGCCTCCGGACGTACCGCCAGGCGGCGTGCGCTCCGGCCTGCGCTCCGGCGTGGAGACGGTCCGCGTGGAGACGGTCCGCGGGGAGGCGGGACGGGTCGGCGGCGACGGCGAGGTTCGCGAGTCCGGCGGCCGCGCTCACCTCGGTCTGCGGGCGGCACCAGCCCCGGAACGGCATCCGGCGGTCCAGCTCCATGTACCGGCGGATCGGGCCCGGTTCGGCGTAGGTGGCGACGCCGCCGCTCCA
>NZ_JBEXJK010000416.1:0-6963 GCF_040609095.1 Kitasatospora sp. NPDC004799 | reverse complement strand
GGCGGCGGCGGGCGCCCGCGGCGACGCCGGGGCCCGCGCCCTGCTGGCGGCGCACGCGGCGGAGCTCGTCCTGGTGGAGTGCGCCGACGTCGCCGTCCCGGACGACCTCGACACCCCCGCCGACCTGGCCCGCTGGTCCGCCGGGTGAACGTCCCGGTCCGGTCCGGGGAGCATCCCCCGCAGGAAGGATTCCACCCCCGACCGGCCGGGCGGGCCCCCCTGATCCGTCCCTGAGGATTGCCCCATTCCGCGTCCGGCGCCGGACATTTCGGGGAGCATGGGAATCGTCCCACCCACCCGACACCGACGGACGGAGCCCGCGATGGCCGGACTGCCCGACGACTTCACCGGACACGACCCCACGCGGCCGGGGCCGGGCGGTGGCGCCCGGGCGATCCGCTGCCCCGCCTGCCGCCGCGAGCACCTCTACGAACCGCCCTCCCTGCCCTGCCCGTGCGGCGCCTCGCTCAAGGTGCCGCTGCTGCGCGGCGGGGTGCCGGTGCAGGTACGCTTCCGCTCCTGGGAGGACTCCTGGCTGAGCATGCGCTGCCCGCACTGCGGCCGTTCCGACCAGTGGCCGCAGCCCGAGTTCACCTGCAACTGCGGCGCCACCGTCCGGCTGCCGGTGGACCGCACCACCCGGCTGGGCACCGGCGCCGCCGCCCCGCTCGCCGCCCCCGGCCCGCAGGCCGCCCGCCCGTACCCGGCCCACCCGGGGAACGCGCCCGCCCCGGCCCCGCCCGCGCCGCCCTCGGCCGGGCGCTCCCGCCCGTTCCGGCACCGCACGCCGTTCCGTCCGCACCCGGTGCGCACCTCGCAGGACGCGGTGTTCACCGCCGCCCGCTACCTGGAGTGGCTGGGCTTCGACGACCTGGAGCTGACCGAGGCCCAGGAGCGCGACGGGGTCACCCTGCTGGGCAGCCGGATGGTCGCCCAGGTGGACACCTGGACCGAGCCCGCGGACGTGAAGTCGGTCGAGTGCCTGTGGCTGCAGACCCTGCACGCCGAGGAGATGGCCGCCGCGATGTTCACCCTCGCGGGCTATTCGCACCAGGCCACCGTGCGCGGCGAACAGCTGCTGGTCGCCCTGTTCAGCCTGGACCTGGCGGGCGTGCCGCAGCCCGCGAACGGCGCCGCCGAGGCTCTGATGGAGACCGGCTGGACCTCCTGACCCGCCTGGCGGCCCGCCGGATCCCCCGCTCCGCCTCCTCTAGATCATTCTTCTTCCAAAAGCAACAACCTTCGCTCGTGATCTGGTGCACAAGCTCACCCCCGTGTTGAATTGCCGCCACAGCGCGGGCCTTTCGCCCTGCCGTCGTCATGCGTACGGGTCGTGGCGGCAGGGCCCCAGGGGCGGGTCCGCGCCCATGCCGGATGGCGCACACAAGGAGGTGGCGTTGTCGGAGCACGGATGGGACCCGAGCGGCCCGGACGGGCGGGGGAGGGCGGCGGCGGAGGAGCCGGGTGACACCGTGTGGCGGCTGAGGTCCCGGGGGTGCTGGCAGGAGGCCGCCGAACTGCTGCGACCGGCCGCCGAGCACGACCCGGACTCAGCCCTCGGACGAGCCGAACTCCTCATCGAGCAGTGCCTGTTCACCGCCGCGCACTGGACCCAGGCGGAGCAGGCGCTGCGCCTGGCCGAGGCGCTGGCCGCCGGCACCGAGCAGCGCGCGGCCGCCGCCTGCGCCCGCGGCTTCCTCGCGTACGTGGCGAGCGTGCTCGGCCCGCGGGACCGGCTGGACGAGGCGCAGGCCGCGCTCGGCCGCACCTCGGCCCTGCTGCCGCCGGACGCCCCGGGCCGTCCGCTGCTGGACTTCCGGCGCGGGTTGGTCGCCGAGAACCTGCTGCGCGACCGCAGCGCCGCCTGGATCGCCTACCGCCGGGCGCACGAGGGCGCCGGCGAGCGCGGCGACGAGCTGCTGCGCTCGTACACCTGGCGGCACCTGGGCGCGCTGGCGCTCTCGCGCGGGGACCGCGGGAACGCCCGGGAGGGCTTCGACGCCTCGCTGCGGCTGCGCGAGCAACTCGGCTTCACGGTGGGGGTGGCGCCGGCGCTCGCGGCGCTCGCCGAGGTGTCCGAGCCGCCCGAGGCCGCGCGGCTGCGGGCCGAGGCCGCCCGGCTGGTCGCGGCTCTGGGCGGCGTGCCGGTCTGGCTCGCGCGCCAGTTGGGCAACGGTCGCGCGCCGGGGCCTCCCCCGGACGGGCGCATCGCGAGCGAGACCGGGGGCGGTATCAGCTAAGGTGAGGCTAACCTGGCCGGGGGGAGCAGTACCCCGGCCAGGTCGCCTTGCCGTACCCCGGGCACCGCCATGCCCCGGTCCGGCCGCGCCCGGCGCCGCCACCACCGCCCGGGCACCGCCGGGCGGACCATGGGCGCCCCGGTCGACCCGAGGGGGCCGCCCATGACCGCGAGCAGCACCCGGCCCGACCCCCGGCCGCACGCCCCCCGCACCACCGGGGCGCGCACCCCCGTCCCCGCTCCCGGCCCCACCACCCCGGGCGCCCCCTCGTACCACCGGTTGTCCGGGCTCACCACCGTCCTGACGGTGCGCTGCGGACCGCCCCGGCGCGGCGACGGCTGGCTGCCCGCCGCCGACCTCGCCACCCGCCCCGAGGCGGTGCGCGAGCTGATCGCCCACGACGCCCGGCAGGGCCTCGCCCGCTACGGGCGGCCGCTGCGCCCGGACGTCGCGGCCGGCTTCGGGCTGCACCGCTTCGTCTGGCCGGTCTCGCTGCTGTTCACGCTGCCGTGGTTCCTGGAACGGCGCGTCCCGCTGCTCGCCCCCGCGGACGTCGCGCTGCGCCGGCACCCCGAGGCGGTCGAACTGGCCGTCCGCCCGGCGGAGTTCGGCTGCCTGCCGGAGGACCCGGCGGCCGGCTCGGAGCAGGCCCGGACGGTGCCGGACGAGCCGGCGCTGGCCGCCGCCCTGCGGTCCGCCCTGGGCGCCTTCCTGGCCCCGGTACTCACCGCCTTCGGCCCGGAGGCGCGGCGCGGGCCCCGGGTGCTGTGGGCGATGGCCACCGACGCGGTGGTGGAGGGGCTCTGGTACGCGGGCGGGCTGCTCGGGGAGCGGGAGCGGGCCCGGGTCGAACTGTCCGCGCTGCTGGCGCCCGGCGAGCCCCTCGACCCCGCGCGCACGCCCGGCGCGGGCGACCGTCCCGCTCCGGCCCCGGCCCCCTTCACCCCGGGCGCCGGTTTCGCGCCCCCGGCGCCCGGGGACGACGGCGCTCCGGCCCCGGACCGGTCCCGGGCCAGCTGCTGCCTCGTCTACACCGCGGATCCGCGGGACATGTGCGCCGGCTGCCCGCGCGTCACGCGGCGTTGACGAATATCCGTCCGATCACCGGTCGGAAAAGCCCGTGATTCCGGGAACAATCCGCCGTAAATTCTTATGACAATGCGATGGTAACCGGGTCAGAAATCCCTCTCCTCAGCGCATTGACGGCGAATCAGCCGCTCCCCCGCAGCCCTTCCGCCATGATGGTCCCGCCGTCACGACGCAGGAGAGCGACGCAGGAAAGCGAGGCCGGTTCCGGCGATGAAACTGTCCGACATACCGCTCGGGTGGGCGATCACCGTGGTCGCGGGGCTGCTGGTCAGCGCGCTCCTGGTGGCCCTGTTCCGCGGTCGGGGGTCCGTCTCCTCCGCCACCGGCCAGGATTCCTGGGAGCGTTCCGAGGAACGGCGCCGCCGCACGGAATCCCTGTACGGCGCCGCCTCCTACACCCTGCTGTTCTGCTGCGCCGGCGTCGCGGCCGCGCTCTCCTTCCACGGCCTGGTCGGCTTCGGGGTGCAGAACCTGGGCCTGTCCGGCGGCTGGGAGCACCTCGTCCCGTTCGGACTCGACGGCGCCGCGATGTTCTGCTCGGTGCTCGCCGTCCGCGAGGCCAGCCACGGCGACGCGGCGCTCGGCTCCCGGCTGCTGGTCTGGCTCTTCGCCGGCGCCTCGGCCTGGTTCAACTGGGTGCACGCCCCGCGCGGCCTGACCCACGCCGGCGCCCCGCAGTTCTTCTCCGGGATGTCCCTCTCGGCGGCGATCCTGTTCGACCGGGCGCTCAAGCAGACCCGCCGGGCCGCGCTGCGCGAGCAGGGGCTGGTGCCGCGTCCGCTGCCGCAGATCCGCATCGTCCGCTGGCTGCGCGCCCCGCGCGAGACCTACGCGGCCTGGTCGCTGATGCTGCTGGAGAACGTCCGCAGCCTGGACGAGGCGGTCGAGGAGGTGCGCGAGGACCGGCGGGAGCGCGCCGCCGAGAAGCAGCGCCGCAGGCTGGCCGGGCGCCGGGAACGGGCCGAGATCCGGGCGATCAACCGCTCGCACAGCGCCTGGCGGCGCGGCGGCGGTGCGGCGCGGCAGCCGGGGTCCGGCCCGGAGGCCGCAGTGGCCACCGCGACGACCGCCGGGGCGACCGCCGGGGTGCAGCGGGGCGCGGAACGCCCGGGGGCCGAACTCCCCGCCGCACCGCGCGAGGTGGTCCAGCCGGGCCTGCCGGCCCGTCCGGAGCGGCGCACCGTCGACCTCACCGCGGAGGAGGACACCCTGACCCTGACCCGGCTGGACACGCTGGACCGCCAACTGAAGGACCTGGAGCAGAAGTTCGGCTGACCGCCGGACGGCCGGGGGCCGGGTGGCCGGGTGGCCGGGTGGCCGGGTGGCCGGGTGGCCGGGAGCCGGGCCGTGGGCGAGCCGGCGCCGGGGCGGGGCCGGCGCCGGGCGGGGCCGGCGCCGGGGCTCAGGCCGCTGCCATCGCCGTCCCGCTGAGCTCGAACCACATCCGCTTGCCGGAGCCGCGCGGCTCCACGCCCCAGGAGTCCGCGAGTGCCTCGACCAGCATCAGCCCGCGCCCGGAGGAGGCCTGCTCCCCCGGCGTCCGGCGGGTCGGCCAGAGGTCCGACTCGTCCTCCACCTCGACCCGCAGCCGGGCCCGGCCGCCGTCCGCCTCCGGCTCCCGGTAGAGCCGGGCGGTGAACATGGCGTCCCGGTCGGTGTGCCGGATGGCGTTGGTGACCAGCTCGGAGGAGAGCAGCTCGGCGGTGTCGATGAACTCGGCCACGCCCCAGCGGCGCAGCGCGTCGCGCAGCTCGGCCCGGACCTCGGCGACCCGCGCCAGGTCGGCCTGGCCGATCCGGCGGCGCAGCTGCTGGGCGGCCAGCCCGCCGGCCGGGCCGTCCCAGCGCAGGAGCAGCAGCGCTATGTCGTCCTCGCGCTCGCTGGAGTCGGCGGCCTGGGAGGCGATCCGGTCGGCCAGCTCCTCCAGCGGGTCGCGGGCGGCCTGCGCGGCGTCCGGCAGCGGACGGGCGAGCGCCCGGGTGAGCCGGGCGACGCCCTCGTCCAGGTCCATGCCGCGCGCCTCGACCAGGCCGTCGGTGCAGAGCAGCACGGTCTCGCCCGGGTCCAGGCTGAACCGGGTGACCCGGTACTCCTGGTCCGGGTCGATGCCCAGCGGCAGCCCGCCGGCCACCGGCACCACGGCGGCGGTGCCGTCCGCGCGGCGCACCACCGGGTCGAGGTGGCCGGCCCGGACGGCGTAGACCACGCCGTAGTCCACGTTGACCTCGGCGTAGGTGCAGGTCGCGAAGTGGTCGGTGTCCAGGTCGGCGAGGAAGCGGGAGGCGCGGGCCATCACGGCGGCGGGCGGGTGGCCCTCGGCCGCGTAGGCGCGCAGCGCGATCCGCAGCTGGCCCATGATCCCGGCGGCGTGCACGTCGTGGCCCTGGACGTCGCCGATCACCAGGCCGACGTGCCCGCCGGGCAGCGGCACCACGTCGTACCAGTCGCCGCCGATCTGGAGGCCCGAGCCGGCCGCGATGTACCGCACGGCGGTGGTCACGCCCGGGACGGACGGCACGGTGCGCGGCAGCATCACCCGCTGGAGGCCGGCCGCGAGCTCGTGCTCGGCGTCGTGCAGCCGGGCCCGGGCCAGCGACTGGGCGACCAGCCCGCCCAGGGTGGTCAGCACGGTGCGCTCGTCCGCGTCCAGCTCGCGCTCGTCGTCGAAGCTGACCACGCAGACGCCGATCGCCCGGCCGCTGGCCACCAGCGGCAGGTACGCCCAGGAGCCGCGGCCGGTGCGGCTGGTCGGGTCCCACACCTCGGGGTAGCCGTCGCGGAACTCCTCGCGGGTCGAGACGAAGACCGGCGCCCGGTTGCGCAGCGCCTCGGCGGCCGGGTGGCCGGGCGGCAGCACGGTGCGGTCCCAGACCGCCAGCGAGTCGGCGCGGTAGCCGGAGGCGCCGAGGATCTGCGCCCGTCCGGCCTCGAAGGAGGCCAGTACCAGGCCGTCCGGCGGCAGCCCGGGCAGCGGCAGCTCGGTGAACACCCGGGCCACGTCACGCACGGTGACGGCTTCGGAGAGGGCGCGCGCCGCCTCCTTGATGAACCGGGAGCGCTCCTCGCGCAGCAGGGCCATCCGGTCGGCGTGGTCGCGCTTGTGCAGCTCGACGGTGGCGTCCCAGACGAAGCCGACCATCCGGGAGGCCCGGCCGAAGGCGTCGGCGAGCACCCGGCCGCGGAAGCGCACCGCGCGCAGGCCGCCCTTCGCCCCGACCGTGCGGTAGTAGGCGCCGCACTGGCCCAGCTCGGCCACCGCGCGCTCGACCCGGCGGCGCACCACGGGCGCGTCCTCGGGGTGCAGCAGGGCGAGGAAGGAGGCGGCGGTGCGGTCGAAGCGGCCCTTCTCCAGGGTGTCCAGGCCGACGATCGCACAGGCCCGCTGGTCGCCCTCCAGGACGTCGCGGCGGATGTCCCAGTCGAAGGAGCCGATGCCGTTGGCGGCCATCGCGGGCTCCAGCCAGTCCGGCATGGTGTCCGCGGAGGACGGCGGCAACCCGCCCGACAGCACGGGCGCCAGCCGGGCGGCGGCGAGGCTCGGGGACGGGCGCACCGCGGAGCCGCGGCGGGAGGGCTGGGCGGGCGGCCGGGCCCGGCCGGTGCCGGCGGTGGTGGGGGCGGCGGCGGGGTGCCC
>NZ_JBEXJK010000415.1:0-6986 GCF_040609095.1 Kitasatospora sp. NPDC004799 | reverse complement strand
GCCTGGTCCGCGAGGCCAAGCAGGCCCGACGCCTGCGGCAGCGCCCGGTGGCCGCTGCGCACCGAACTGCGCAGGGGCCGGGAGCGCAGCGGCAAACCGTACGACATGCGCCGCTGAGCGTGGACCGGCAGCAGTGCGGGCCCACCCGCGCGGACACCAGCAGCAGCGCGGACCAGGCGGACGGCCGACCGAAGGCCGCAGCGACGTGACCGGAAGCAAGGAGCGGAACCGATGACCGACAACATCTTCGCGTCCAGTGTGTTCTTCAGCCTGACCATCGGCGGCAACGACCTGGGCGAGTTCACCACCTGCTCGGGCCTCGGCGCCCAGGTGGAGATCGAGCAGTACGCGGAGGGCGGCAACAACGGCTTCGCCTGGCAGCTGCCGGGCCGCATCACCTGGTCGAACATCACGCTGAGCCGCGCGGTCACCGCGGACACCACCAAGATCGCCCGCTGGCTGTCCGAGATCGTCCGGAAGGTCGAGCCGAAGGACGGCGAGATCGTGGCGCTGCGGCCGGACCTGAGCCGGATCGTCGGCTGGCAGGTGCTCGGGATCGTCCCGGTGCGCTGGGACGGGCCGTCCTTCGACCCCGCCAACTCCCAGGCCGCGGTGGAGACCCTGGAGATCGCCCACGCGGGCCTGCGCTCCTCCTGACCCCGGCCCACCGCACCCGCGAACCCGCCGGCCCGCCGGCCCGATCCACGGAAGGAGCACCAGGATGTCCCCAGCGGTCCCCGCGAGCGTCACCCGGGCCCAACTGACCATCATGGAGCCACCGTCCACGGTCGGCGCCCAGCCCGGCGGCACGCTCGCCCGGCTCCGGCTCCAGTTCAACCCGGCGACCCTGGTGCTGCGCAAGACCACCGAGTGGCGGCGCACCCCGTCCCGGATGGCGGGCGAGTCCGCGCTGCCCGAGTTCGTCGGCAGCGGCCCGCGCTCGCTCTCCCTCGACGTGTTCCTGGACTCCACCGCGACCCACGACAACTCGGTGGAGCGGGCGGTGGAGCAGCTGATGACGGCCTGCGTGCCCACCGCGGCCAGCCTGGCGCGCAAGACGCCGGCCAGCCCGTGGATCCGGCTCGACTGGGGCACCCTGAAGACCACCTCGTTCAACGGCGTGCTGACCGGCCTCTCGGTCACCTACTCGCTCTTCGACGTGGACGGGAAGCCGCTGCGGGCGGTCTGCTCGCTCACCATCGACGAGGCCAGCGTCGACCCGGCCGGCCAGAACCCGACCTCGGGCTCGCCGGAGGCCCGCAGCACCCACCGGGTGATCGCGGGCGACAGCCTGCCGCTGCTCGCCTGGCGCGCGTACGGGGACGCCACCGCCTGGCGCACCATCGCCGAGGCCAACGACATCGACGATCCGCTGGTGCTGGTCCCCGGCACGGACCTGATCGTGCCGGGGATCGAGGAGCTCACCCGGAACGGAACCGGCCGCGGCGAACCCGCCCGCGGCGGCCGCACCGGCAGCGGACCGACCAGCGGCGGACCCAGCGAAGGCGGACGGCCATGACCACTCCCGAGGCCCGCGGCGGCCGGTCCTTCGCCGCCGATCCCGTCGTCGAGGCGCCGGGCCCGCTGCCGCCGATCTGGGCGACCCAGCTGGTCTCCTGCGACATCGAGGAGAGCGTCGGGCTGCCCGACACCGCCGTGCTGTCCTTCCGGGACGCCGACCACAGCTTCCTCTCCGCCACCGGGATCACCATCGGCACCCCGCTGAAGGTGTCCGTGGTCACCGTCCAGGGGAACACCCGGGCGCGGCTGTTCACCGGCGAGGTGACGGCGCTGGAGCTGGAGGTGGACGGCACCGGCTCGTACACCGTGGTGCGGGCCTCGGCCGTCACCCACCGGCTGATGCGCGGACGCCGGGTGAAGGCCTTCCGGAACATGACGACCGCCGACATCGTCCGCCAGGTCGCCGCCGGCGCGGGCCTGTCCTGCGGGAAGGTCGACTCCTTCCCGGTCGTCCACCAGCAGCTCTCCCAGGCGAACGTCCCGGACTGGGACTTCCTGCAGTTCCTGGCCCAGGAGAGCGGCGCCCAGGTGCGGGTGGACGACGACGGGAGGCTGGAGTTCGTCCGGCCCGATCCCGCCTCCGGCGCCCCGGCCCCCTCCACCCCCGCGCCGCAGAACCCGCTGGTGCTGGAGTACGGCCGCAACCTGCTGGAGCTGCGCGGCGTGCTGACCGGCGCCGGCGGCGCGGACACCGTCGAGGCGCGCGGGTGGAACGTCACCACCAAGAGCGCCCTGGTCGCCACCGAGCCCGCGGTGACCTCCCCAACGGTGCAGCCCGGGATGAGCCCCTCGGCGGTGACCTCCGCCTTCCCCGGCAAGGCCCGGCTGACCGTCGCCGACACCCCGTACCGGACCCAGGCGGAGACCGCCTCGGTGGCCCGGTCGCTGGCCGCCTCGGTGGCGTCCGGCTTCGGTGAGCTGGAGGTGGTCGCCGAGGGCAACCCGCGGCTGCGGGCGGGCACCGCTGTCGCCCTGGGCAACGTCGGCGCCGCCTTCTCCGGCCGCTACACCGCCACCGGGGTGCGCCACCTGCTCGAACCGTTCCGCGGCTACCGGACCACCGTGGTGGTCAGCGCGGCCCCCGACCGCTCGCTGGCCGGCCTGACCAGCGGCGGCAACGCGCCGCCGCGCGGGCCGCGGATGCCCGGCCTGGCGGTCGCCGTGGTCACCGACGTCCGGGAGCCGGGCGGCGGGCAGCGCGGCTGGGTGAAGCTCAAGTTCCCCTGGCTGGACGACACCTACGTCTCCGACTGGGTGCGCACCGTGCAGTGGGGCGGCGCCGGGGGCGGCGGCGTGGTCAGCCCCGAGGTCAACGACGAGGTGCTGGTCGGCTTCGAGCAGGGCGACCTGGACAGCCCGTACGTGCTGGGCGGGCTCTACAACGGCGTGGACCGGCCGTCCCCGCACGACGTGCCGCTGGTCGACCGGGCCTCCGGGAAGGTCAACCGCCGTTCGGTGGTGTCCCGTTCGGGCCACCGGATGGAGCTGCTGGACGTGCCGGGCGGCCGGTCCGGCGTCCACCTGGCCAGCGGGGACGGGAAGTTGGAGGTCAGCCTGGACCAGCAGCGCGGCGAGATCGTGCTGACCGTCCACGGCCTCGGCGGCGCGGCCGGCAGCACGGTGCGGCTCTCCTCCGCCGGCATCACCCTGGACGCGGGCACCGGCGCGGTGAACGTGCGCGGCGGCTCGGTCACCCTCCGGGGAACGACCGGGGTCACCGTGGACGGCGGGGCCCAGGCGGTGATCAAGGGGGCCTTCGTGCACATCAACTGACGCAGCGTCACAGAGCAATGGCAGGATGACGAGTGCCCGCGAACCGGCGGGCACCCTCGGAAACGGAGACCGCACATGCCCCCCGCAGCCCGG
Organism: Kitasatospora sp. NPDC004799; assembly: GCF_040609095.1. Taxonomy (NCBI): domain Bacteria; kingdom Bacillati; phylum Actinomycetota; class Actinomycetes; order Kitasatosporales; family Streptomycetaceae; genus Kitasatospora; species Kitasatospora sp. NPDC004799. Next base: position 3,599 of record NZ_JBEXJK010000415.1, on the reverse strand, counting down.
ACCGGCGACCTCACCGACCACGGCGGCGCCCTCACCACCCCGCCGCCGGGCGCCCTCAAGGTGGCGACCGTGCTGATCGGCGGCCGCCCCGCCGCCGTGGTCGGCACCGTCCACGCCTGCGTCCCGCACGTGGCCCTGGGGCCCGGCAACGTCGTCCTGCCCCAACTGGGCGCGGTCACCGGGGGAGTGGTGCTGATCGGCGGTCTGCCCGCCGCCCGGATGGGCGACAAGACCACCTGCGGCGCCACCGTCACCAGCGGCGCGCTCAACGTGCTGATCGGGGGCGCGATATGAGCCGGCGGCCCGCGGAGAGCGGCGGCACGACCGGGTGGCCCGCGGAGCGCGGCGGGGTGACGGCATGAGCGGCAGCTTCATCGGCCGCGGCTGGGCCTTCCCGCTGCGCGTCGACGCCACCGGCGGCATCGCCCTGGTCGAGCGCGACCGCGAACTCGCCGAGGCGATCCGGCTGATCCTCGGCACCGCCCCCGGCGAGCGGCCGATGCGCCCGGAGTTCGGCTGCGGCATCCACGAGTACGTCTTCGCCCCCGGCGACAGCACCACCGCCGGGCGGATCGCCCGCGAGGTGCGGATCGCGCTGGAGCGCTGGGAGCCGCGGATCGAGGTCGACGACGTGGTGATCGCCTTCGACAGCGTCGAGGAGGGCACGCTCTACATCGACGTCCACTACACCGTGCGGGCCACCAACGACCGCCGCAACCTGGTCTTCCCCTTCTACACCATCCCGGAGCACCCGGCGGCCGCCGAGGAGGGCGGGAACTGATGGCCCTGCCCTCCCCTAACCTGGACGACCGCCGCTTCCAGCAACTCGTCGACGAGGCCAAGCGCTACGTCCAGCAGCGCGCCCCGGAGTGGACCGACCACAACGTCTCCGACCCGGGCGTCACCCTGATCGAGACCTTCGCCTACCTGGTCGACCAGCTGCTCTACCGGCTGAACCGGGTGCCGGAGAAGAACTACGCCGCCTTCCTCGACCTGCTCGGGATCCGGCTCTTCCCGCCCGCCGCGGCCCGGGCCGAGGTCGACTTCTGGCTCTCCGCCCCGCAGGCCGAGACGGTCCTGCTGCGGGCCGGCACCGAGGTCTCCACGCTGCGCACCGAGACCGACGACGCGGTGGTCTTCTCCACCGTCGAGGACCTGCCGATCGTCCCCAGCTCGCTGGAGCGGCTGGTCACCGTCTCCGCCTCCGGCGAGCAGTCCGACGGCACGGCCCGGCTGGCCGACGGCGCGGACGTGCCCTGCTTCCAGCCGCGTCCGGCGGCCGGGGACGCCATGCTCTTCGCCCTGCCGGCCGTGGTGCCGCGCTGCATCCTGGTCGTCCGGCTGGACAGCCGGGTCGAGGGCGTCGGTGTCGACCCGCGCCAGCCGCCGCTGGCCTGGGAGGTGTGGGACGGCGCGCGCTGGATCGCCTGCGAGACCGGCGAGGACACCACCGGCGGGCTCAACCGGCCCGGCGAGGTGGTGGTGTTCGTGCCCGCCGGGCACACCGCCTCGGTGATCGCCGGCCGTCGGGCCGGCTGGCTGCGCTGCCGGGTCACCGAGCCGCAGCCGGGCCAGCCGTTCTACTCCGAGTCCCCGACCGTCCGTCGGGCCGAGGTGTTCACGGTCGGCGGCACCGCGACCGCCGTCCACGCGCAGACCGTCACCGACGCGCCGCTCGGCGCCTCCGAGGGCGTGGCCGGCCAGCGCTTCCGGCTCGCCCGGCCGCCGGTGCTGCTCGACGGCGGGCCGCCGGTGGTCGAGGTCGCGGCCGACGACGGCTGGGAACGCTGGACGGTCGTCGAGCACTTCGGCGAGTCCTCGCCCGCCGACCGGCACGTGGTGCTGGACGCGACCACCGGCGAGTTCCTCTTCCCGCCCGCCGTCCGGGAGCCTGACGGCGGCCTGCGCGCCTTCGGCGCCGTCCCGCCCAAGGGCGCCCAGCTGCGGGTGCCGCACTACCGCACCGGCGGCGGGGTCGCGGGCAACGTCGCCCGCGGCACCGTCACCGTGCTGCGCAGCTCCGTCCCGTACATCGCCCGGGTGGACAACCGGGAGGCGGCGCGGGGCGGGGTCGACGGCGAGACCGTGGAGAACGCCAAGGCCCGGGCCCCGCACCAGCTGCGCCTGCAGGAACGTGCCGTCACCGCCGGGGACTTCGAGCTGATCGCCCGGCAGGCCGCGCCGTCCGCCGCCCGGATCAGCTGCGTGCCCGCCGCCGGCGGCGAGGCCGGGGCGGTGCGGGTGCTGGTGGTCCCCGACGCCGTCGCGGACGAGGGCGACCGGCTGCGCTTCGAGCAGCTGATCCCCGACGAGCAGGTGCTGGCCGCCGTCGCCACCGCCCTCGACGAGCGGCGGCTGATCGGCACCCGGCTGGTCGTGCAGCCGCCCGCCTACCAGGGCGTGACGGTGGTCGCCCGGCTCACCACCCGCGCCGCCGACCCCGACCGGGTCCGCGAGGAGGTGCTCGCCGCGCTGTACCGGTACCTCAACCCGCTGCGCGGCGGCGCCGACGGCTCGGGCTGGCCGTTCGGCCGGGCGGTGCAGTACGGGGAGGTGTTCGCGGTGCTCCAGCGGGTGGCCGCCGTCGCGGGCGTCGAGGAGCTGCGGCTGTTCCCGGCGGACCCGATCACCGGACGCCGGGGCGCGCCCACCGAGCGGGTCGAGGTCCCGGCGGACGCGCTGGTCTTCTCGCACCAGCACCAGGTCATCGTCACCGCGGCCGAGGACGGGCTGTCGTGAGCGAGCGCAGCGAGCGAACAATCGAGAGGCGCGCGTGGAGGAATGCCCCTGCCGAGCGCAGCGAGGTGGGCGCATGACTCGGGGGGCCGTGCCGGGGCTGCCGAGCCCGCACCCGATCGGCGAGCTGCTGCCCGCGCTGTACGCCGAGGACGACTTCGCCCAGCGGTTCACGGCCGGGCTGGACACCGTCCTCGCCCCGGTCTTCGCGACCCTGGACAACCTGCCGGCGTACTTCCAACCCGGCCTGGCACCGGCCGACTTCCTCGACTGGCTGGCCTCCTGGGTCGCGGTCGAGGTCGACCCGGCCTGGCCGGTGGAGGTGCGCCGCGCGGTGGTCGAGCGCGCGGTCGAGCTGCACCGCTGGCGCGGCACCCGGCGCGGCCTCACCGAACGGCTGCGCCTGGTGCTCGGTGCCGGGGCCGAGGTCGTGGACGGCGGCGGCGCCTCCTGGTCCACCGACCCGGCCGCCGCGCTGCCGCCCGCGCCCGGCGGCGAGGTACTGGTCCGGGTCTGGCCGCTGCGCGGTCCGGCGCCGGACGAGGACCAGGTGCGGGCCGTCGTCAGGGCGGGCTGTCCCGTCCATCTGAGCTGCCGGGTGGAGATCCTGCCCGGCCCACCCGGGCGAGCGGAGGACTGACGGATGCCGGTGTGCCCCGAATGCGGAACGGCCAACGGGCCGGGGGACGACTTCTGCGGCAACTGCGGGGCGTACCTCGGCTGGTCGCGCGACACCGCCGCCGGGCCGGCGGCCGCGACGCCGACGGCGCCCGCGGCCGCGCCCGCGCGGGGCGAACCCGCTGACCGTGCAGCGCGCCCTCGCCTGCGTCGCCGCGCTGCTCGCCGCGGGCGTCGCGGCGGCC